>JBEKYG010000022.1:0-15964 GCA_049511215.1 Acidobacteriota bacterium
GAAAATGGCGGATGGATCCACCCGAGTCCGTCCGGATCCTCGGAACTGGACGATGGGCCTCTCTGTGGGCAGCTCACACGTGCACGCCCTACGCTACCGAAGTCAACCGGATAAGCATTTCCTGTAAAATACGACGTTCTTATCAATAGTATTGCACATAGGGTTCAGAAGGATTCGCAATAGTGAGATGAAGACAGATCGGATCTTGATTCTCTTCAAAACAAAAAGAATCGGATCTACAATCTTTACGTTTCCTGCAATTCGCGCTGTAAGGCGTCATTTCGGTCCGGACCGGGAAATCTGGATTATGTGCAGACGCGGCCGAACTATCGGGACTGCTTCTGCCGACATTATCTCGGAAGCGGCTGAGGTTGACGGCTTCATCCCCTACCCAGTAAATCTCGATCTTCCGGCGATCCTTTCGCTGATTTTGCGCCTGCGGCGCATGGGATTCAGTCGTGCTGTCTATGCCGACAGTTCGGGTGTTTCAGAACGCATCCTGAAACGATATATTTATTTGATGAGGGCCGGTGGCATTTCAAACCTGATCGGTTTTCATCCGCACAACCCTCAGAACAGGCCTGTTGCTCCGTACGCCAATTCATATCCGCAAAAAAGTGAAGCGCTCCTCCGCCTTGATAATCTCGCCAGGGATGGAATCGATGTTTCAGTGGAATCCGACCTTTCTTCTTCGCTTCTTGTGTTGCCTGCGGCAGTCCTGCATGAGGCCAAGGGGTGGTTGCGCGAGAGGCGCAGCCGGTTGGAGCGGCCTCTTATAGGCATCTGTCCCGGTGCCGCGTCCCCTGCGAATATTTGGCCTGTTGAGCGCTTCATTGAAGTCGGCCGTCGTCTGATGCAGCTTGATCGCTATGAGATAGTCGTCTGCGGCGGTCGGGCCGAACGCACAATTGGGGATCGCATGATAGCGGAATGGGGCCAGGGCATCAATGCGGCCGGACATCTCCCGGTGCTCGGCTCCGCGGCGATACTGCAAGACTGTATGTTCATGGTTGGTCTTGATTCGGGCACAACACACCTATCAGCCGCAGTCGGCGTCCCCTGCGTCACCCTGCAGGGCGGGCGCATGCTGCCAGGCTATTGGGACCCGCTCGGGACGGGGCATATCATTGTGCGCTACCCCGTGAACTGTGTCGGCTGTTGCCGGACTTCGTGCGTTACTCCCAAGCATCCGTGCATGAGAGGAATTACCGTCGAAACGGTCTGGCAGGCTGTTCTTAAGATGCAGGAGCGGCTTACCGGGACCGGTACGAGCAGATCATCGGGTCCAAACGCCAATGCACCTTTGGAAACGGCCATCAACGCCCCAAGCACATGTGTCTGATCTGTCAAACACTTTGATGGTGATCCAGTGAACCCCATAACCTCGGCACGCGCGTTGGCATCCGGAATCTGCGCTCCACTAGGGCTTCGCAGGGCCCGGAACGGCGCGAAACGGCCTTCACGGGAAGCCCCACCTTTGTCAGGCGCTGTGGAAGGCAATAGGGATGTCTGCATCGTTTCAGGCGCGGACTCGCGACATTTTGAGAACCTCCGGATACTCATCGGTTCCTGGTGGCGCCATGCCCGGGGCAAGCCATCGCTGTTTACCTGCCAAGTGCGTGGTGGGGCGGACTGGCACTCCGGTCAGCGTATCCATGTCGTTCATGCCAACAGCGGATACACAACACGTGCTGATGGCCGCCGTGTACTAAGTAGCAAAGTCCTTGCCGCCCTTCAGGAAGCACATCGGGTGATTTCCAATCGGATTACATAGCATGGCTCTCCGGGTCTTACAATCATCCACGCTCCCTCCCGTCAAGCCCCTTGTACGCTGTTATTACTGGGGAGAAGCCAACCCCGTGGTGAACCTGGGGGACTTTCTGGTTCCGTCTCTGATCAACGCTTTGGGGTATTCGTGCGCCTTAAGTCAGACAAACGATTCAGTTGTCATCAATCCAGGCCGGTGCCTGACCGTGGTGGGATCTCTTCTGACAAGGCATGAAATAGCAAGGATTGGTTATCCGCTGGATGTGTGGGGATGCGGCTGGAGGGGAAAAGAATTGTCTCCAACGGGTCAAGAGGATGTGCGTTTCTTTGCCGTGCGCGGACCGCAAACAGCCGCAGGATTACATCTTTCATCCCAGATTGCTCTGGGTGATCCCGCCCTGTTGCTGCCGCATCTTGTTCCATTGGATGTGGCACCGCATGGTCGAACAGTGGTGATTCCCCATTTTTCACGTCTGTCGGCAATGAGCGAGTCGCAACGTCGGCTTAAGACCGGGTGTGACGAGGTCCTCTCCCCCATGGTTCTGCGCTCTCCCCGCGATAAAACCCTCTGGAGATGTTCATTGAAAACCGCTGTGGGCCTGCTCCACAGGCGAATACGCTACGGCATTCAGATCCACAGTCTGTGGAGCGCCTTGCGGCGTATCGCCGGAGCGGATTTTGTGCTGACCGGCAGTCTTCACGGCGCTATCCTCTCACAGACATTCGGCGTCCCGTGGGCGGCGTATCATGACGGTTATGTCGACACTCCGCCCAAGTGGACTGATTGGGCTGCATATCTCGGCATTGATATTGAACTGGTTCAAACACTCAGGGATGGCCGGAATTGGTGGCGACAGTCCGGTTATAGGGGACGGGTTCGCGACCTGGAGCCGCTGCTGAAGTCGTTTCCCTATGAGATTCGCAATCCGACGGTGTGGAGTCTGGTGAGGAAGGGTGCTTTCGGGAATGCAGGGGATAAGAAAAATAGGCTGCAGTTGGGGTCGATCCTGGGTTCCTGGGAGTCGCGGCAGACGGGCCGAAGTTACCATCTCTCAAGTACGAACCGGATGGATGTCGAGGCTGCGTCCTTGTCCCGATTCAAGCCGTTACCGTTCGCCCGCCGCTCTCGCCGGAGGATCTGCGCGCCCGCGGTGTTTGTGAGTACAAGCCGCGCATAGTTTCAGCGGAGGTCCTTCGCCCGGATTCCTCAGCAGCCAGATAAGCAAACTGCGTCAATCCGGGGCCCTGGCGGTGTTCTCATCTGTCGGCTATTTCGGCGGCAGTGGCGAAGAGTTGGGCGAACGAGGTCTCTTTCGGCACGATCTCCTTCAATTGCCCCGCCACGAGCTGTTTATCGCCCTGGAATGTGCAAATTGCTCGTGTGCTTCTTTCGCCGCAATCATCTCAGACTGCGGCGGAAGATGCCCTCCCGTGCCATCCGGTCCATGATTCCGTCGACGATTGGCTCTGTGCTCTGGAGATCCGTATCGACGACCATTTCCGGGCTGAGAGGCTCCTCATAGCGGGAGGAGACCCCTGTAAAATCCGGTATCTCGCTTGCGAGAGCCTTCTTATAGAGACCCTTCGGGTCCCTGCGTTTGCAGACCTCCAGGTCGCATCGGACATATATCTCGAAGAATCTCCCCTGCGGAATCAGCGAGCGGGCGAATCCGCGCTGGCTGGCGAACGGGGAGATGAAGGTGCAGATCGCGACGGCGCCGTTCTCGAAAAAGAGCTTCGCCACCTCTCCCGCACGGCGGATGTTTTCCGTGCGATCCTCGTCGGAAAATGCCAGATCGCTGCAAAGGCCATGGCGGATATTGTCCCCGTCGAGCAGCATGGTTTGAACGCCCAGCGCGAAAAGACGCTTTTCCAGCGCCCGGGCGATCGTCGACTTGCCGGCTCCTGAGTAGCCCGTGAACCAGACGACGGCGGCAGCGTGCCCGCGGGCTTGTTCACGCGACTCCCTGTCGATGTTCCATCCGTGCCAGCTGACATGGAGTGACCGGGGTTGGCCACTCGCTGCGAGCGACTCTGAGCGGACATCATTCACGGTTCGCACCGGGCCGCGGATCACACCGGCGGCCGCAGTATCGTTTGAGGCGGGATCGATGAGAATGAAGCTCCCGGTGATTCGATTGATCCGGTAGGAGTCATAAAACACGGGGAGCGGAGCATGAATCCGGGCGCGGCCGATCTCGTTGTACGCGAGGGTTTCCGCCGGCGCGCGGTGGAGGGTGTTGACGTCGATGCGATACAGCAGTTTCGGAATGCGCGCGGTGACCGCCCGGGTTGTGTGCTTCAAAACGTAGCTCGACAGCGGATTGAGCTGCCGATCGTGCATCCAGCAGATAATCGCCTCAAACTCGTTGGCCGACATCGGCAGGTTGTTGCACCGCACGATCATATCACCGCGGGCGACATCTACGTTGTCCCTCAAGGTCATTACAATCGACTGCCCCGCCTCTTCAATTTCACCGTCGTAGGTGACGATGGTGCTGACGGCCGAGGTAAGGCCCGAGGGAAGAACAGCGATCTCTTCGCCGGCGCGAATGGTCCCCGAGACAATCCTTCCCGCGTATCCACGAAAATCGCCATTCGGTCGGATCACGCACTGGACCAGAAACCTGAAATCAACCAGGTTCCGATCCCCTGCGATGTGCGCACTTTCGAGAGAATGCAGCAGGGTCTGCCCGTCGTATCAGGGCATTTGCGGACTTCGGACGGTGACATTGTCGCCCTTGAGCGCCGAAACTGGGATGAACGTGACGTCGTGGATGCCCAGCTTCCTCGAAAAATCGGAGTACTCCTCCGCGATTTGCCTGAAAACCAGCTCGGAGTAGTCGACCAGGTCCATCTTGTTCACGGCAACCACCAGATGCGGCACCTGGAGTAGAGACACCAGAAAGGCATGGCGCTTCGACTGCGTCACAATTCCTTTGCGCGCGTCTATCAGGAAAATCGCGACATCGGCAGAGGACGCGCCGCTCACCATGTTGCGAGTGTACTGCTCATGGCCTGGGCAGTCGGCAACGATGAACTTGCGGGCAGGCGTCGAAAAGTAGCGGTACGCCACGTCGATGGTGATGAGCTGTTGCCATTCAGCCGCCAGTCCATCGAGGAGTAGCGAAAGGTCCGCCTCGTCCTGCCCGCGCCGCAGAGAGGCTCTGCGAACGGCTTCGTACTGGTCCTCCGGCACGGCGTCTGTTTCCCAGAGGAGTCTGCCGATGAGGGTGGATTTGCCGTCGTCCACACTGCCGGCCGCGACAAAACGGACGAGAGTCTTCTCCATTGGCATCAAAAGTAGCCTTCCTTCTTTTTCTGCTCCATGGAGGAGTCGCTGGTGAGATCTATGATCCGGTTTGCACGTTCCGATTTTCTCGCCGATGCGACCTCATTGATGATCTGATCGAGGGTGACGGCATCGGAACGGACGGCGCCCGTGCAGGGAATGCAACCCAGGGAGCGGAATCTGCACATCTGCGATTGAACCTCCTCATTCTTGATCCCGCCGCTTGAATCGGCCAGGTCAAGCGCGTCGACCGGGATGAGGATTCCCTTGCGCGAGACCACCTGCCGTTCCCTCGCAAAGTAGAGCGGCACGACCGGAATATTTTCCGCCTTGATGTAATGCCACACGTCCAGCTCCGTCCAGTTGCTCAACGGAAAGACGCGCACCGTTTCCCCTTCGTTGATTCGCCCATTATAGAGGTCCCATACCTCGGGCCTTTGGTTTCGGGGATTCCATTGTCCGTACCTGTCGCGAAGCGAAAAGACCCGCTCCGTGGCGCGCGATTTTTCTTCCTCCCGCCGCGCGCCGCCCAAAGCGGCATCGAAATCGTGTTTCGCGATCGCATTCAGCAGTCCTGCCGTCTTCAATTGGGCGCAGCACCTGTCCATGCCGATCTTGGAAGGATGGGCGCCACCGGCGATCGCATCCTCATTCCGCTCGACGATGAGGCGGGCGCCTATGCGCTTGACGAAGGCATCCCTGAATTGAAGCATTTCCGGAAATTTATATCCCGTATCCACGTGCAGGAGCGGGAACGGCATTCCGCCCGGATAGAAGGCCTTTTGAACCAACCGTACCAAAACGCTCGAGTCCTTCCCGATGGAATAGAAAATGACCGGATTTTCGAATTCGGCGGCGGCCTCACGGATGATGTGGATGGCTTCAGACTCGAGCTCCTGCAGGTAATGCAGCATCTGCTAATCATCCTAATTGAGGTTGCAGGCGCAATATTCAAATTCTGGATTCATTTTGCCTTTTGCGGATGCGGCCGCCGACCTATAGAATGTAGGAATTCCGGCTCAGACATGAGCAACTGCGAGTCAATTTGAAAAATGGAGATTTCGAGGCCCGTTTGATCGGGAGTAATTCATTCGGTCGTCTGAAGGAGGATCAGTCGGATGAAAACATCAATTCGAATGCTTTTTCTGGCCGCGACGTTCTTATTGAGTTCCAGTTTTGGCCTCCAGTCGGATTCACCCGCTGTCGGCTCTTCAGGAATGGCCAGCTCTGCCCATCACCTGGCCACGGAAGCAGGCATCAGCATACTCAAGGCGGGAGGCAATGCTTTTGATGCGGCAGTGGCGATCGCGGCCTCCTTGAATGTCGTCGAGCCGGACATGTCGGGCATGGGAGGCTATGGCACCATCCTGATCTATGACGCCCGCAAGGGCGAAACGCGATTCCTCAATCCAAGCGGCAGGATTCCATTTGCGGTAAACTCCGACGCCTTTCGCGCCCCTACCCCCAACTTCGAGGAAAACCGGCGAGGCGCCAAGGCCGTCTCAACTCCAGGAAACGTCCATGCGTGGGAACAACTCTCCAAACTATATGGGAGATCCGCTTGGGCTGACGTGTTCAAGCCCGCGATCGAACTGGCAGAGAACGGGTTCCCCATCAGCCAGACGCAGCAGAGATCGATCGCCTCGGCATTCTCGTCATTCCCCGACTGGGCGCGCCGCGAATATGGGCGGGATGGCCGTCCGCTGAAGGCCGGCGAGCTCCTGGTTCAGAAGGATCTGGCGCATTCGCTGCGTCTGGTGGCAAGCGGTGGCGCAAAGGCATTCTACGAAGGCGAAATCGCCAAGGCAATCGATGCGGCTATGCGCGAACGGGACGGTTTCCTATCGATCCGGGATCTGACAGCAGACCGGGCTGAGTGGTGGAAGCCGATCCAGATATCCTATCGCGGCTATCAGGTCGTCACGGCATCGCCGCCGGCCAATGCCTTCGACTACCTTGTCCGCCTCGGCATGATGAGCCAATTTGATGCTCGGGAGCTCGGGCACAACAGCGCCGCGTATCTGCATCGTTTTGCAGAGGTCACGAAGCACGGCTTTTGGGTACGGCTGCGCTACGCCGGAGACCCCGAGATCAATCCGCCGCCCCTAAACCGGCTTTTGTCAGAGGCTTATTGGAAAGAGGAGGCAGCGAAGATCGATCCCAACCGGGCCCGGCCTTTCGTACCTCCGACCGTTTTTGGCGACGAACAGCAGCACACTACGCACTTCGTGGTGGCCGACCGATGGGGGAACGTCGTGTCGGCCACGCAGACACTGGGAAATGCCTTTGGGGCCAGGATCATGCCCAAGGGGACAGGCATCTGGCTGAACAACTCTCTTGCCTATTGCACCTTCGAGCCCAAAGGGAACCCGATGGACGCGCACCCCGGGCGCCGCAAGCTCTCGGGCGATTGCCCCACGATCGTCATGCGGGATGGGCGACCATGGGTCGCAATCGGCACGCCGGGCGGTCACACAATCGGGCAGACGGTCCCACAAATGGTTATGAACCTGATCGACTTCAAGATGGATATCCGAAAGGCGATCGCGGCGGGAAGGATCAGCTTTTACGAACCGGATGAGCTGGGGATGGAGGAAAGCATTCCTGCTTCGGTTGGAGAGCAGCTTGCCAAGTTGGGCCACAAGATTCGCGTCGTGGCGGGCATTGGCAACGCACACGGGCTGACGATCGAATACGACTCCGCGCACAAGCCTGTGCGCTTTACCGGCGCGGCGGATCCGCGTGGCGAAGGCAAGGCCATCGGATATTGACCACGCCTGTTATAGCATGCTCGAAGCCAACGAATCGAGGCAAGCCATGATCCCTTCACGCAGAAGCTTCTTCAAAAGCTCACTCGGCCTGGCCATGCTGGGCCGAGGGTCCCGGGCGCATGCGACGCCTGTCCCGAAGGATTCCTCATTCGACCCGTGGGTGGAAATCGACACAGCCAGCTTCAGGCAGAACGTGGCGGAGATCAGCCGCCGGGTTTCCGGGAGACCGATCCTGGCCGTCGTCAAGAATAACGGCTATGGAACCGGGGTCGTCAACGTGGCTCGGGCTCTCGAGCCGGAGCGCGCGATCGCGGGCTTCGCTGTGGTCAAGCTGCACGAGGCCCATACCTTGCGTGACGCCGGTATTCAAAAACCCATTCTGCTCATGGGCCCATGCGACGAAAGGGACCTCGAAAACGCCGTCGTCCGCAAGATCCGGCCCATGCTCTATACCCCGCTCGGGCCGGCGCTGGACCGGATCGCGAGCAAGACTCAGAGCCCGGTTCCCATCCACATATGCGTGGACACCGGCATAGGCCGCGTCGGGGTTCCATTCAGACAGGCGCCTCAGCTCATCAAGGACCTGGCGAGCCGCAAATCGGTGCGCGTCGAAGGGACGATGATGACCTTCACGGAGGATCCCGAATTCGATGCGGAGCAGCTGGAGCGATTCCAATCCCTGTGCCGCACGCTCGAAAGTGAAGGGCTGCAGCTTGGCAAAAAGCATACTGCTTCGAGCTTCGGCCTTTTCCAGCGCCCCGAGGCGTTTCTCGACATGGTCCGGCCCGGAATGGCTCTATTCGGCATTTACTCCGAAAAGGAATTCCGTTCCCTCGGCCTGATGGACCTGCGGCCGGTGCTGCGACTGAAAGCACGAGTTATATACGTCAAGCAGTTGGCTAAGGGGGACAGCGCCGGCTACAACCGCGCTTACCGGGCTGCGAATGACGTCTGGGTCGCGACGCTGCCGGCCGGACACGCGGACGGCCTGCCCCGCGCTGCCGCCAAGGGCGCACGCGTGCGCATCGGAGAGGCCCTCTACCCGATCATCGCATCGATCTCCGCCAGTCACTGCATCGTCGAGATCGGTGCGGAACCGCGGGTGCGCATCGGCGATATCGCGACCTTCTTTGATGCACAGGAAGGCTCCCGGCCAGAGGACTTCGCAGCGTCCTGCGAAAGCTCGGTCTATGATCTGACCATGCACCTGAGTGCACTGCTTCCCCGGGTGGTTCACAACCCGGGGTAAGGCAGCGTCGGCGCCAGAATGGACAAGATGAAGATCAAGGAATCTCCAGTGTCCGGTTCTTATATGCTTTGATCGTTGTCGCTCGCGGCAGATTCGAGCACGAGGAGGGCCGCGGAAGATGGCGCCGATATTCAATTCGCGTGACCAGGAATGCCGGCCCGATTCAGGTGCCGGCACACGAGCGGCCCACTGGCTCACGGGCTTGTGGCCAGATGCCCTGCAGGCGGTACGGATGCTGCGCAGGAATGTCGCCTTCTCGGCGCTGGCCATTTTGACTCTGGCGCTTGGCATCGGCCTGACGACAGCCATGTGCTCGGTGCTCAACGGCACGTTGTGGCACCCGCTCCCTTTCCCTGACCCGGACCGCCTCGTGTCGGTTCGAGGCCCGATCTCATATCCGACCTTGTCGGATTGGTCGGCAGCCATTCACTCGTTCGACGGCCTGGCCGGCTATCGAGGCAAGCGTTACACCCTCACCGGCGCCGGTGAGGCTACATCACTGAGGGCGACCGTCTCGTCAGGTTCGTTGTTTTCGGTGCTGCAAGCGCAAGCGGCTCGTGGCCGCGCACTGTCGCCAGCCGACGACGAATCGGGCTCGAGGCCTGTGGTTCTCGGCGACGGCACATGGAGAGCGGTCTTCGCTGCCGATCCGGGGATTCTCGGGAAGACAATCTATCTAAACCGTGTTCCATTTGTCGTTGTCGGCGTGATGCCGTCCGGGTTCCAGTTTCCGACCAATGTTGACCGCGTCGACCTCTACACTACGATTGCGGCCGATTTTCAGACCGACCGGCGCCAGGCCGATAGGACCTACCCACGCGATCTGCAGGTTATTGCGCGCCTTAAGCCGGGGGCGCTCCTGGCGCAAGCGCAGGCCGAGATGTACACCATGGTTGCGGCAGGCACTCAGGAACACTCGGATCGCAACATCAGCCGGACGGGTTTGGTGGTGCCGCTGGCTGCCGAAGTGTCCGGCGCGCTCGTATCGCCCCTGAAGGTCCTGACGGGTGCGATCACCTGCGTACTGGTCATTGCCTGCGCAACGGTCGCGATCCTCGCGTTGATTCGTGTGACCGCCCGGCGCGACGAACTGGCAATCCGGCTGGCGCTCGGTGCCACGCGTGCCAAGGTAGCCCGCCAGTTGCTCGTCGAGAATGTGTTGATCGCGCTGGGGGGTGGCGCGGTCGGCACCCTGCTCGCCTTTTTGTGCACCAAGCCTATCCTCCTCCTTTACGCCGGACCAAATCTGGCGCCGGTCGCGAGGGTCCAGTTCGACTTCCGCGTGCTCGGAATCTCGCTGCTCGTCAGTCTGGCCGCCGCGGCGGGATTCGGCACGATTCCGGCCGTTCATGGCGCTGCCACCCGGTGGCCTCACCTCGCGCGCAACGCCGCCCGCACTGGCCGGCATTGGCCGGCTTCAACCGCGAGATCGCTGCTGGTCGCCGCCGAGATCGCGCTCACGGTAACCTTGGTTGCCGGCTCCATCAGTCTGTTGTGGGCGTACCTGTCCCTTGCGCGTGTGGATCCCGGCTTCGATCCCACGGATGTGCTGACGTTCCGGATTGATCTTTCCGACGTCCTATACACACCGCAACAGCAAGTGGATTTCTTCGAGCGCGTGCGCACCGATGCGGGAAGGTTGCCGGGCGTGAGATCGACAGCTTTCACCGCCCTGCTGCCATTCGGTGATGCGCGGTTCACGATCCGGCTCGATGTCCCAGGCCGCGGCACCGTCGATGGCCGTTCGGCGGGCGCCGAAGTCCATCTGGTCAGCCAGGGCTTTTTCCGGGCCATGGGCATTCCTTTGATCGAGGGCCGGGACTTCGCCCCAACGGACGTCATCGGCCATCCCCGGGTTGGCATCGTCAGCCATGATCTGGCGAGCCGATACTTCCCGGGAGAGAATCCGATCGGCCGTGTTATCGACGCGGGCTTTGGACCGGGGGGCGCAGCCAATCCCATGCTGCTGATCATAGGCATCGCCGGGAATGTGCACAACGGCACGTTGGCAGCGCCGCCCGAGCCTCAGATCTACGTGCCGTTCAGCCAGTCGCCGATGATTGCGTCGACGACGTTTGTAGCGCGCCTCTCCCAACCTGATCCGGGCGCAACATTATCCGCTGTCCGGCAGCGCGTGCGCGCACTCAACCCTTCGATCCCGATCGTAAACGTAAAGCCGCTCGCAGACTACGTGCACGCTTCGCTGTTGCAGCCACAATTCAATGCGCTCCTTATCGGTGTGTTCGCTGCCGCTGCCATCTTCCTGGCGATGACCGGACTCTATGCAGTGGTCTCATACTCGGCCCTGCGCCGCCGCCGGGAGTTCTCAATTCGCAGAGCGCTCGGCGCAACGGAACGAAGGATTGCCTGGCTGGTCATCAAACAAGGGCTGCAGGCCATCGTTCCGGGCATAGCATTCGGCCTTGCAGGCGCCTTGGCCACAAACAGGATGTTGGAAAGCGTTCTCTACGGCGTCCGGCCCAGCCGGCCTGTGACTCTGCTTTTGGCTGCCGTGGCCGCTGCCGCCATTTCTCTGCTGGCAACCTGGCAGCCCGCGCGCGCAGCGAGTGCCGATGATCTCCGCATTACGCTGCAGTCCGATACATAGCAGCTTGGCAATGAGGTTCACAGCCATAGTCGGCGCCGCTCGCGGTTCGCGCAAGAATGACTTCACATTTTGCAGAGAACACCGGCGCACGATGGCCAGACTCGACGTTGTTGATGTGCGAGCTCCTTACCACCTTCCAAGGGCAATAGCTGCGTCAGCGGCCGCTGACTTGAGGCCGGCCTTTCAAGGCCGGGCACAGCCAATTTGCGCGTGTGCCGTCGCGTAGCGACGTTTTGATTTTACGCGGAGGACTCGGGGCAGACAGCGAATTTCCGGGCCTGTGCCTCTCAAACGCCGACTTCCAGTCGGCAATTCGCTGCCTGCTGCCCCCATTTTTCTATCCAACATTTTCACTCATCCTCCACCCCCAAGTCGCTTTCCCATTGTGCCCCAAGATAGAAAGGACTATGAGTATTGGATATAATAACGTTATGAGAAGCGAAACAGACAAATTGCTCGAGAAGGTACTTAAGCTGCCACTTGAAGCTCGCGCTGCCATCGCCGGATCGCTTCTCGAAAGCCTGGACGAAACCGTTGATGAGGACACGGAGGCCTCTTGGGCCGATGAGATTGCCCGGCGCGTTCGTGATCTCGATGCAGGAAAAGCAAAGACCATCCCGTGGTCTCAGGCTCGCCGAATGATTCTCGGAGGATAATGGGGTCAACGCCGGTAGTCCTGCATGAAGAGGCTATCGCAGAAGCCCGCGCTGCCAGAGAATGGTACGAAGTTCGAAGTGCGGCTGCTGCGCAGGCATTCTTCGCTGAATTGGATTACGCGATCGAACAAATTGCGGATCTCCCCGAGGGGTGGCCGACATACATCGAGGGAACGAGACGCTATCTTTTGCGTCGGTTTCCTTTTTCAGTCGTTTACCGGAAGCACGGTACAAGCATCCAGATCATCGCAGTAGCTCACAACCGCAGGAGAGCAGGGTACTGGAAGAGTAGAAAGAAAAGGTGAGAGCCAATTTGACCAAGCCAGCTAACAAGCCGCTGCAGCCGCCGGCGGCCGCTGATATATCGAGGTAGATTGAAACGGCTGTGGGTAGCCACCTCGGGTGAGCCGTAGCGAGAGGCAGACGATCCTTTTCTGAAAGCCAGATTGCAGGTGAGATTAATGCAGCAAGCAGGTTTCGATATTACAAATTTAACCCATATTGATGCGATGAGTACCCTGGGCGACCCGCCGATTCTATTGGCTACTACGGTCTCTTCTGCTTTACTGGTGATTGGAACGGTAAAATGGCTTTTATTGTGGTTCCGTCTCCACGGTACTCACGATCGCGTTGCTAGAATCGTGCTGATTTGTCTCTTTTGTGCGACCTACCTAGGGGCAGGATTGTTTCAGTATTGGTTTGCCACGGCCCTGTATAGAGAATATTACGACATTGGTCCCGCCGTGACGTTAGGATTGTGGGTTCCAGTCGCTCCCCTCTGGTTGGTGGGAGTGCTTGCTGCCGTTATATTTCTTCTCGCGCACGCTATGCGTAGGGCGCGGTCATCGGGCGCTAATCAGATTGCCCCACGGTGATTGCGGCGGGATGGGGACTGACGACGGCAAAGTCCTGACAAAACAATATTTCGACAATTCTTCACTCTCCGATTTCCCGCTTACATCAAAAAGACAGGCCTGATTATTGAATCTAAAACCGATGACCGCGGCAATCTCCCACAGCGCATTAAAGTGGGACACATGCGATCGGGATTATTCTGGCTCATCGGATGCGGGGTCTTAGCTTGAAGAGATGGGCTTCGGATTTTGTTTTAAGCCTCTCTAAGAGGCATCTGACCTGCGGTTCTGCAAGCGCTACCAAACAGTTGCCGTCGTCAGTCCCGGTCATTTTATTAGCCAGGGAACCTCGAGATTGGCAGGTAAGGCTCATTTCGGGGTTTGCGTAGCCAGTCCCGCAATCCGAATCCAGTCACCGAAACTGGCCGTCCCAGAGAGCTTCCAGAAAATCGGTGATTGGGAGAATTTGAATCCCATCCACGACCCGGCGCCGGCGCTCAAGGCAAACGCAGATATAGCGCTTGAACTTTTCTTCCTCGGCAATAGCCTTCAACGACTTGAGGTCGCGTGCAGTGATGTTCGTCTTGGCTTTGACTTCAATCGCGGTGTGATCTCCTAAAATGAAGTCGACCTCGAATCCCGATGTAGAACGCCAATAGTAAACCGGTTCCTCGCTCCCATAGTCCCGGCATGAGATCAACTCATGCAGGAGGAATGTTTCCAGGGCCTCGCCGTATTCCGGTGTTCCTTTCCGGAACGTCCTGCCTTGAATCGCGCCGGCAACACCGACGTCGAAGAAATAGTACTTCGAAGAGACCAGCGGCTTGCGCACGGTGGATTCGCGCCATGCCGGCAGTTCATGGATAATCATGGTATCCTTCAAGATCTCGAAATACTCATACACGGTGGTGCGGGGAACCTGAGCGTCATTTGCCACGTTGGTGAAGTTCACGATTTGGCCGTTGCATAGGGCGGCAACACGCAAGAAACGCGAGAATGCCGGGACATTGCGCACGGCTCCTTCCGCCACGATCTCCTGCTGAAGATAGGTGCCGGCGTAGGCCCGCAGATCCGCATCCGGGTCGTCGGAAAAGTAGATCGACGGCAGCAGGCCGTTTTGCAGGGCGCGATCCAGATCGAAATGCCCGCCGAGTTCCTTCCAGGTCAGCGGATGAAGATATTTGGTGCGCGCCCAGCCACCCAGGAGATTCACGCCTCCGCGGCGCAGCTTGCGCGCGCTCGATCCGGTCAGCAGGAAGCGCAGGCCGCGTTCCTCGATGAGCCGGTGGACCTCGTTCAGGAGAATGGGCAGGCGCTGGACCTCGTCGATGACCACAATCCGCTCATGCGGTCCTATCTCTTCGGCCATGCGGCCGGGATTCTGGCTGAGGGCGAGGAAGACCGAGGTGTCGAGGAGATCGTAGACACGGCAATCCGGCAGGGTATGTCGAATCAGAAAGCTTTTCCCCGTCTGGCGCGGCCCGAAAAGAAAGTGGGATTTGCTCTTGAGCCAACGCTTCAGATCTGGGATGCGCTCAATCGCGGGGGGGATTGCTCCAGAATCTCGATCTGTCGCTATCATCGTCATTTAACATGCCAAATGACGACAGACATGTCAAGGACTCGGGGCCCCAATCCCGACCATTTCGCTTTGTGCCGTCGCGCAGAGCGAGGACGGGGACTGACGACGGCAACTGCTTGAGAGCGCTTGCAGAACCGCAGGGCAGATGCCTCTTTGGGGGCCTTAAAGCAAAAACCGGAGGCCCATTTGTTAGTCTAAGGACTGCATCCGATGCGTTAGCGTCATCGCCGGCTGCATATGTCGAACTCTCCTGCGCTGTTGGACAATGCCGCGCATGGTTATCGGTCTTAGGATCAATAATCAGGCCTGTCTTTTAGACGTAAGCGGGAAATTAGAGGGTGAAAAATTGTCGAAATGTTATCCAGTCAGGACCTTGCCGTCGTCAGTCCCCCATCCCATCCGACATATCCGGAATAGTGTGTTTGACCGTCAGGCACGGAAATGGAACTTGCCGTGCGTGATGCTGCTCATAATGTTATGATGATACCGGAGTTTTCCCGGCAGGAAGATCCTTTAGACTCCATGGATGAAAAGCGGCGTGCCCCTCTACAGTGATGCGCATTCATACTATAGGGCGATGATGCCGGATGTTGATGGCCTTCCAAAGGCAGGGCAAAGCGCCAGAATGCTCGGCATCCGGGTGCCCAAAGACATAGTTCTGGATGAGAATGGGTTCGTCCGGCCGGGGACCGGCGGTATGTCGGTAGCCCCAAACTCGCCATGGAATGTTCCGAATCACCGGAGGCCCCGCGGTATGCGCATGGGTTCTACCGGCAAGTATAATGATCGCATGTATGCTCTGGCTGATACGGCGATTCCAGCCGATAAGCTGAATGTGAGGCCGGATCCGCTACAGCCGTATATGCACGCCTTTGTTGAGCCCGCGGTCACGGTTGAACTTGCGAGATATGAAACTGATCTGGCCAACACTCGAAGAGACTGGAGGCAAGTGTGGCCTTGAGCAGCCAATTGGATCTTTACCTCAAGCTGGAACGGATCATGATCGATCTTGACGATCGGGGGGAGCCGTTCGCCGATCAAGTGCGCGACTTGATGGACCCGCTCTGGTATTCGCTATCCAAAGAGGAGCACGAATTTCTTGATGGCCGTGGGGAGATTGAGGTGCGTGTGTTATACCCGGTTACCCTCACAGTCCCCGACCTGTTTCAGATTCCCTCCGAGGAA
>JBEKYG010000023.1:0-15752 GCA_049511215.1 Acidobacteriota bacterium
GCGCAGACGGCGGTTGACCCGAGCGACGACTGCACGATTTGGTATGTCGGCGACTACGTCAAGAAAGACGCGACGAGCTATTCGAGCAAGATCGGAGCGTTCCGCTTGCCGGGGTGCGGGCGGTAGAGGCGAAGTTCAATCCGATAGGCGCGCGGAGTGCTGCTGCGCGGGGCTTTTCTGTTGCTGGGCAGCGGCCGAAGGGGGAATCGCGGCTAAGAGGAGTGCCGCCGCGGCCAACGCGGAGAGAGCGGGTCTTTTCATCTGGATACCCCCTCGCCGCGCAAAATAGTACCGCAGAAGCACCGGATACTGCATAGAAAAGCTATGCGGCAGAGAAGCAGGTACTGTGCCGCGGCGTGCTGGAGCTGCACGGATCATTCCCGGCGCGAAGAAGAGCCGCAGGTACAGCTTGTTAAAAATCGTTGAAACTGCAATCAAAAAGCGTTAGGCTCGCGGGCAAATTCCTAACGCACCCGTTTTCGAGGAGAGGTGGATATGATTCGTCAACGATTAGTACCACCCATGGTTTTGGTCTTGCTGGTTCTATTCGTCGGGCTTGCGCCGATGTCGGCTCAGCAGACAAGCCTGGCGGACAAGGTTATCGAGCGCCAGCTGTCCAATGGACTGAAAGTCCTGATGGTCAAGGATCCCAACACACCCCTGGTGAGTTGCGTGCTGGCCTTTCGCGTGGGTTCGGTGAACGAACGCCCTGGGATCACAGGCGTTTCGCATCTTCACGAGCACATGATGTTCAAGGGCACACAGACAATGGGGATCAAGCCGGGCATGCTCGAAAAAGACAACGAATACAACCGGCAGATCGATGCCCTGGAAGCTGAAATTGTAAAAGAGGAGTCCAAGATCAAAGGACGGGATGAAGCAAAGCTCGTCCAGCTCAAGAAGCAGGTCTCCGATCTTATCAACAAAGAGAAGGCCGAGACCATTGTCAGCGAGGAGATCTGGGGTGCCTACCAGGAAGCGGGCGGCACCGGTCTCAACGCCTCGACGGGCAATGAGATGACCCACTATTACGTGACACTCCCCAAAAACAAGGTCGAACTCTTCCTGGCGCTCGAGGCGGACCGGCTGCAGAACCCTGTGTTCCGCGAATTCTACTCGGAGCGCGACGTCGTGGTCGAGGAGCGCAGGATGAGCGAGAACAGCCCGGGCTACTTCTTCAGCGAGCAGCTCAATGCTGCTTTCTATGCCGCCAGCCCTTATTCCTGGTCCGTGGTCGGATGGATGTCCGACGTCAGTCACATCACCAAGGAAGAGCTGACAGCCTACCGCAACCAGTATTACCGTCCCGACAACGGCGTGCTGGTTCTGGCGGGCGCGGTGGATGTGGAGCCCACGATGGTGCTTGTGAACAAGTATTTCGGCTCAATCAAGAATCCACCAGGCGCAGCGCCACGCGTCCGCACCGAGGAACCTTCGCCCGAGTACTACAGAAAGGTGAACGGGCCGGATTTCAAAATCCCTTACGTCGAAAAGCGTGTCATCGGCAAAGCTGCAGCCAGTCCGTACGTCACGATCATGTTCCACATTCCACCAATCTGGCATGAGGACGTGGCCGTACTCACGATGCTGGGCCAGGTGATGAGCGCCCGAACAGGGAAGATGTACCTGGACATGGTGCTGAAAAATGAACACGCAACCGGCGTTTTTGCATCGGCGTCCAATTCGGAATACGACGGCAGCTTCAGGATGCAGGCCATGGCGAAGGAGATCAAAAACGAGCCGGTCGTGCCTCTGGATCAGCTGGAGAAAGAGTTGTGGAACTACATCGAAGACGCCAAGAAGACCCCTTGTGATGATATGGTGCTCCAGCGGGTGAAGAATTCGGTTGAGGCTTCGTATCTGCGAAGCCTGGCCGGGACAAACATCGCCGGCTCAATAGAACGAATGGAGATTGTCTACCGGTGGCAGTTTATCGAGGAACAGTACAAGCAACGCATGGCCGTGACGCCGGCGGATCTGATGCGGGTTGCGAAAAAATACCTCACCCGGGACAACAGCGTAACCGGCGTGCTGGAGCGGGAAAAGTAGCGGCGGCGCCGCACTTTCCGGAAAGGATATGACGATGCCTAAAAAAACCTTGATTTCATCCCTGATTCCGGCCCTGCTCGTGCTCGCGGTGGCGCTGGCGGCTGTCGCGCAGGCCCCCCAGAACGCGCAGGTGCCGGCCAAAAAAGTTGCTCAAGAGCCGGCCAAGAGCGCACAGGCGTCCAAAGGGCCGCGTCCCGAGCAATTTGCCTTTCAGCCTCTCAATTTCAAACCCCCGAAGCCCGCGGAATATCGGCAAACGCTCTCCAATGGCCTCGTGGTTTACATCGCGGAGGATCATGACATCCCGTGGTTTACCGCATCGCTGATGGTCCGGACCGGCCCATTTCTCGAGCCCAAGGACAAGCTGGGATTGGAAGGCTTTACCAGCACGGTCATGCGTACGGGCGGCACAACCTCGATGACCGGCGAGCAGATCAACGAGCGTATGGATTTTCTGGCTGGATCCGTTTCCCCGACCAGCTTGTCCATTCATACCCGGTATCTCGATGAGGGACTCAAAATCTGGATGGACCTCCTGAACAATCCTGCTTTCCCCGAAGACAAGCTCAGGCGTGAAAAGGATCTGGCTCTTCCGTCGATCCGGAATCGCAACAAGAACGTGTCTCAGGTCACGAGCAGGTCCTATAACCAGCTCATCTATGGGGAAGACTCCCCAATCACGGCCCAGATGACCGAAGCGATGGTTAACAGCATCACGCGCGACGACCTGATTTCATGGCACAAGAAATACTGGGGCGCCAACAATGCTATCCTGGTAGTCACAGGAGACTTCAAAAAAGCTGAGATGATGCAGAAGTTGGAAGCCACCTTGGGGAAATGGCGCACTGCGGAAAAAGCTGTGCCGCCCGTCCCCAAGGTGCAACAGGTGGCGAAGGCCGGCGTCTACATGGTGCAGCCCGAGGTCATTCCAAACCAGGGCATTATCCAGATCGGCCACCTCGGAATCATGCAGGATGATCCGGATTATCCGGCTGTCGACCTGATGAACTACATCCTGGGAGGCGGATCGTTTGCTTCGCGCATCACGAAAGTGGTGCGCACCGACAACGGGCTCGCCTACACGGCCATGTCCACCTACGGTGGCGGAATTCGATATCCGGCCACCTTCATGGCATTCTGTCAGACCAAGAACTCGACCGTCGTATTCGCCGCTCAACTCATGATGGACCTCCTTGAGGGCATGCGGGCCGGCCAGGTGACTGATGCCGACCTCCTTATGGCGAAGAAGGCGCGTCTCAATGCGTTCCCGGCGATGTTCCCCGGAATCAGCGCCATTGTCAGGAATTTCGCCTCGCTGGAGTATAACAACAGGCCCATGGATTACTACGACGTCTATGAGGCCAAGTATGACAAAGTTACGCTTGCGGACATCAAGCGCGTTGCGCAGAAATGGCTGCAGCCCGACAGGTTGATCATCCTGGTGGGCGGCAATATCGAAGAGTGCAAAGCCGGAGCCGACAAGACGCTGCCGAATCAGGCAACCATTGATGCCATGGCGGCCAAGTTCGGCGGCCGAACTCTCGATGGACTGGCAAAGAAGTACGGAGACGGCACGGTGCATATCCTGCCGCTCAAATAAACGGTCTGTGTTGAATGGACCACGAAACACCTGACGCGGCAAGGCCGCAAAAAATCTTACCGTGGTCTCTCATGCACCTGGAATTTCGGGGACAGGCGCCACAGCGTGGGGGAACGGGGACGGACCTGGGGAAGTGGTTTAGACGCAGATGGGTGCGCTCACTTGAGGGGGATAAAACAGGGCTTGCGCTCAATTTTTGGGCCCGTCTTTTTCGTGCAAGCCAGCCCGCATGCTGGTCAAGGAGTGCTGGAATCCGTTAGACAAGTTGGATCACAAGCGAGGTGGGTCAACGTGATACTTCACACCGGTGCCGTACCTGATGAATACGCTGGCTGTAAAGCCAGCGCCGGCGGGCGGGCATCTGCGGCGTTGCCGCTCCTCGGCGATGTCACCACATCGCCTGCGTCGTGGCGCCTTGCATCTGCCCGCCCGGCGCTCGCGCCAAAATGCCAACTTATTCTTGCGCGAACCCTAACCCGCATTTCTCACCAGGTTTCTACTGCGTCGTCGGATCCGGGCATGTCTACCGCGTTGCGCTCCGTCGGGCTCCTCGACGTACTGTCAAGTACGCCTGCGGGGTCCTCGGTCGCGCGCCTTGTATCCATGCCCGTCTGCGCCGCCTCGCTACGAAACCTGGTGAGAAATGCGGGCTAAGGAGGCTATTTGGCGGCCTTCTGGCCGCCCCTTGCCGTGGCTTCAGACTATGGTGGGCTCACTTGGGGAAGTTCATGCGCCGCAGGAGGTCGGCGAACCTGGGATCGGAGCGCAGCGGGTCGAAATCGGGTTCCGCCTTGAGGTGCGCAAGGAAAGGGATGCGTTCGCGATAGGCGCGCTCCAGCCATTCGAACGCCGGATCCACCTCGCCTGCCTGAGCGTAGAAATCCGCAATGCTGAGCGGGCTTATAGCGCTCAACTTGGAGCGTGCCACCAGCGTTTCGGCCACCGCCCGCATCGCACCCCGCGAACCGCCGGTCGCGTAGCCCTGATCCAGTGCTTTCAGGAGCGCACTGTCATTTTTCCAGGCGAGCCGATACTCCGCCATCGCCTGGTCGTATAGGCCCTTGTGCCAAAGTGCATATCGCAGAAAAGTACTTCCAAAGAGCGAGTCCGGAAACATCCTCTGCAATTTGCGCGCTTCCTCCACCTGGTCGTCGAATCGTCGAACGAATCCGAGGTGTCCGGCCACGGGCCCCACGACCAGCGGCGATTGTGGGTCGAGTTCCGCTCCCTTTTTGACGAGCGCCAGGGATTCCTCGAGGCGCCCCTTCACCAAGAAGCAGTCCGCATAAGGGTGATAGATCATCGCGTTTGCCGGGTTGAGCTCGAGGGCCTGTTTGAGCTCTTTCTCGGCACTCGACCAATCCCATTCAAGGTAGAGTTTGTACAGCCCGAGCACTGCGTGCCCCTCCGCCAGCTGTGGATCCAGTTCGACCGCCTTCTCGGCAGCTGACCTGAACAACCGAACTAATTCGGGGCCTCTCGGCCCTTGGCCAAATACGCCGCTCATCGCATATGCCATACCCATCCCTGCGTAGGCCGGCGCATACGAAGGATCGATGCCGATGGCCTTCTGGAAAAACGCGATGCCCTTCTGAACGGAATCGGGGTTGGCTCTATTGATATAGTATCGACCCATGAGGTAGGCATCCTGAGCTTCCGGGTTGACCGGCCGGGCGGCGGCCAGTCGCGCTTGCTGCTCGGGTGTCAGAGTGATCTTGATCTGGCCCGCAATCGCGCGCGTTACCTCAGCGAGCATGGCCATGGTATTGGCGAGCTTGCGGTCGTAGGAATCGGCCCACAGATGCTTATCCGTAATCCCATTGATGAGTTGAGCCGTCACGCGAACGTCGTCACCGATGCGAAGCACCGAACCTTCGAGCACGGCGTCAACACCCAGCTCGCGCGCGATCTGAGGCACCTTCTTGTCCGTCTGCTTGTATGCCATCACCGAAGTGCGCGAAATCACCGTCAGCCCGGTCTTCGCCAGCTCGGTGATGAGCGCGTCGTGGATCCCCTCGACGAAGTACTCCTGCGCTTCGTCGCCCATCATGTTCCGAAGCGGCAGGACTGCGAGTGAGCGAATCTGACGAACCGGCGTGGCTGTAAAACGCTCGCGAAGCTGGTTGAAGGCCAAGATGGCCAGGAGCGTAACCAACGCGGCTCCAAGAAGGGCGGCAGCTGCAATCAACCAGCGACGCGCCCTCCCGGTCACGAATGGCGCGGGGGCGGGAGACGCCTTGAGTGGCTGGGTAGACTCAAGCTCCTTCTTCAGATCTTCGAGCTCATTGCGGACGTCGAGGGCGGATTGGTAGCGACGGCCGGGATCCTTCTCGAGGCACCGGCGAACAATCCTCCCGAGGAGGTCAGGCAAATCCAGCCGCACGTCTTTCACCGGCGCCGGGGTGTCTCTGAGGATGCTCGACATCAACTCGGCCCGTGTCTTGCCCTGGAACGGACGCGCTCCGGTGGCCATCTCGTGGAGAATGATGCCGAGCGAGAAGATGTCCGATCGATGATCGGCCGGCTTGCCCTGAACCTGCTCGGGCGACATGTAGGGAAATGTACCCACGAGCTGGCCGGCCGCAGTAATCGTCTCCGTAGGCAACTCCGTTGCCACCGTGCCCTCGGGTGCCGACTTGAGCTTGGCGAGACCGAAGTCCAGGACCTTTACCTCGCCGCCGTCGCTCACCATGACGTTGCCGGGTTTGAGATCCCTGTGGACAATGCCCTTCTCATGAGCGGCAGCAAGAGCCTCGGCCAGTGGAATCCCGATGCTGAAGATCTTCTCCAGCGGAAGCCAACCGGTGCGAATTAACACGGAGAGAGGTTCGCCGGCCACCAACTCCATCGTCAGGAAGCGTGTCCCTCCCGACTCTTCCACCGAGTGGATGGTGACTATGCTGGGGTGTTTCAGCACGGCCAGAGTTCTGGCTTCCCGTTCGAAGCGCGCCACCCGATCCGGATCGCCGGCGACAGCTTCGGGCAGGACTTTGAGTGCAACCTCGCGGCCGAGGCTCGTGTCGAGAGCCTTCCAGACGACACCCATCCCCCCTTCGCCGATCTTTTCGATCAGCCGGTAATGAGATAATGTGTCACCCCTTCGGATCGACATCGATCGCCTCCGGGCCTGACATCTATTGCAGATGGTTCGCTGGGTCACGCAAGCGGTCCCGACAAAGGCGCCCCGCCTGACAAGCGAGTTTAACGCTTTTCCAAGAAAGGTTACAATCGTTTCCTCGTTGCGCCCGCCGCATGAGGATTCTGACGGTATCCCCACAAATGGCAAGTCTCAGTTCGAGATGTTTTTGCCACGCCCTCCGGCACGCCTCGGTCTGCCTTCGAGATTGCTGCCGATTGCCGCGAACTGCCGGATCACGACGTAGACGAGCTGTGAGCGGCGGAGATTCATCCGCACCGCCGGCGTCAGGCGTGTGTAGAAATTCCGTTCCGGCAGCGCCCTTTAGACGTAAACTGCCGTTTGCGATGGGCTGGGGCCCTGCGCTGTTGCGGCAGACGGGGCGAAGTTGACATAACGCCCCATATCGGAGGCAGGACCCTACCGGGGCATGGAACAAAATGGCAGCTCGTTTTTCCTATCCACAAGTGCTATCCTGCGCGCATAGAAGGAGGTCCACTCCGATGTTGCACATCCTGCCGTTTATTCTGGCATTGACCGTCCAGGCAGCGGGCCAGCAGACGCCTCCGCCACTTCCACCGGCTCAGGTAGTTCCCGCACCGGTGGTCCAACGGCCCGCTCCGCCCCCGCTCTACGACGAGAAGGCCGACGCGAAAGCTGCCATCGAAGCCGCTGTTCATGCGGCGGCGACAGACGATATTCGCGTGCTCATCAACTGGGGAGCCAACGACGATGCGGGCTCGAAGAAGTTCGCGGATGCGCGGAAGGCGCCCGAGATCGCTCGATCGACGCCGTCGTTCTTTTCGGACGAATACAAGGTCGTCAACGTCAACGTCGGGCATCTCGACCAGAACATGGATCTGGCGAAGACCTATGGCGTGAAGCTCGCGGCCGACGCGCTGCCGGCGCTGACCGTACTCGACGTGACAGGCAAGGTCGTCGCGAACACGGCGGCGGCGGCGCTCCGGCCGGACGGCGATCCCGCGGGCATTGATGCGCCAAAAGTCGCCGCGTTTCTGAAACAGCATCAGGCGCCGGCACCCGATTCCATCGCGCCATTCGAGGCTGCCCTGAAGCAGGCGAAGAAAGACGGGAAGACCGTCTTCGTCTGGTTCTCAGCCCCCTGGTGAGGGTGGTGCCATAGGCTAGGCGCCTGGATGGCGACCAAAGACGTTGCATCATTGATGGCGAAAGAGTTCGTGACCGTGAAGCTCGACTTCGATCGAGGGATTGGTGCGAAAGACGTCGAGAAGCGTTACATCGACAAGGCACAGGGACTGCCGTGGTTCGCGTTCCTTGCGCCGGACGGCACGGCGATCGTGCACAGCACCGGTCCCAAGGGCAACATCGGGCATCCGAATTCGGCGGACGAAGTCGAGTACTTCAAGACGATGCTGCAGAAGGCGCAGAAGCATCTGACCGATGCCGACATCGACGCTCTGATCACGTCGCTCAACGCGTTCAACAAGGCCGCGGGCAAATAAGCGGTCTGTGTTGAATGGACCACGAAACACCTGACGCGGCAAGGCCGCAAAAAATCTTACTGTGGTCTCTCATGCACCTGGAATTTCGGGGACAGGCGCCACAACGTCGAAGTTTCTGAAATAATCCGCGGCATCACGAAACTTCCTCCGTGATGCCGCGGATGTTCGAGTCGTCATTCCAGGATGCCCCAGTTCAATAGGGGCGGATCAGCGCTGCTTCCGGCTGTATTCCCGTATATTGTTTATCTCGTCAGGCTCGATCCCGAGCGATTCGAGAAACTCCTGATGTGCTTGGGGCTCCATTTTCTCAAACTGAACATGCCAGTTGTGCATGTCATCCTCGCTGAGCCCCGCCGACCGCATGATTTCCACCCATCGCGACTTGTTGATCATTTCAATCTCCTCATGAATTGAATCCTGTTTGAGAATTGCGACGATACCACGCTGCTGGCGCCGCAGCTCCGCGATCTCCCGATCCAGGGTCTGAAGCCGCCTCCGCAGTATTTCCACCGATGCGTTCTTGCCAGGCGCGCGCAGAACCGTTCCGATCTCGGCTAGTGAAATACCCATTTGGCGGTGCATGCAGATCTGCTCCAGTCGTTCCGCGTCGGCCGATGAATAGAGCCGATACCCCGCCGCGCTTCTCTGCCCGGGCCTGAGCAAGCCGAGCCGATCATAGTAAAGCAGGGTGCTCCTCGACAGTCCGGATGCCCGTGCCAGCGCGCCAATCGTCAATCCTCGGTTTTTCATATCTTCCGGCCTTCCATGTCGATCTGGGTGAATCTTAAAGTGTAAAGCTTTAGACGGGTCAATAGGGAGTTTTTAGACTCCGGACTCGGGGACTGACGGCGGGTTACCGCATGAAACAAGCAGAAGGGAATCGCCGTTCAACTAGTACGACGATGAACGCCGTTCGCCAGCAATAAGGCCAGAAGGCCAGACATTACCTTGCGCCGCATCATGAAATCGGGTAAATCTGTAACGGAATAGTTTTATGCACGATTCTGTTATTAAAGTGTCAGGTAATAATGGTTAGTACCCGGACTCAAAGGATCATCTTTGGAGGAACCAGTCGCCTTACGGAGTGGTCTCCGGCGTTTGGCGCCCGCCTGCTGGATCGGGTGCTCAGGCCGGTCGTTGGTAGCCCTGTTGTTTCGGATTTTATGGCCCGCCGCAATCGCAGAACCATCAAAAGGACAAAGAGGTTTAGGCGGTTTTTGATCATTCCGGACATTCACATTGGCGATGCCGTGATGATACAATCGTCACTCACCGCCATCCGGGATTTTTTCCCGGATGCAGAGATCGATTACGTAATCAATAAAACCGTGGCTCCGCTGATCATCGGCAATCCTGATGCAACACGGATAATGCCGATTTTTTCAGGGGGGCTGCTTCCTGCCGCATCCGAGGTCGAGGCTTTGCGCGAGATTATCCGCAATGGCGGATACGATCTTTGCGTGGGCTATGGCTCCTACATGAACGAAAAAGAGATGATGGGGCCGGATCAGACTTTTATCAGTTTTCTGACCCATGCATCAGCGATCCTTCACAACGAAAACGACACGAGCCAGATCAATCACTTCAGCTACCAAGGATATCATTTTGTTCGCGATTTGCTGTCCGCTGTGGCCAAGCCGGTGCGCGAGGATAATTTTAAGGGGGTCCGAACCACTTACTCGGACCAGGCCATCGAAGGAGCCCTTGCTTTCGCCACGGATGCCGCGCTCACGGGCCGTTCGCCGGTGATTATGTTCAATCCGGACAGCGCCTGCAGATTCAACATGATGCCGTTTGAGAGCCAGGCCGCGCTGCTAGGGCGGCTTGCCAATGAAACCACGGCGGATACCACCATACTTCTTGGGGCGGGACATACTGCAGCTGGAATCGGAAATCGCTTGGTCGAAACGCTGTCGCGGCCGTATCGTTCCAAGGTCCGCATCATTCCGCAAACCATGCCCCTGGATGCCTATTCCGCGCTAATCGATTTCGCCGATGTGTTTGTCACTAGCGACACCGGCCCGTCGCATATCGGCGCATCGCGGAGGTATTCGCGCTCGGGCTGCTATCAGTTCAGGAACCGTACGGCGGTGCTGTCTTTCTTCGGTGCCACTATGCCACGGATGTCAGGCTATGATTCGCGCCAGCCGGGATACCTGCCGGCAAACCAGGATGCGCCTTCGTGGTGTTACCTTGCCGAAAGTCCCTGCCGCAACATCACCTGCATGAACAAGATGTTCAAGACCTGCAGCAGCATACGGTGTTTTGATCGTGTCGATGTGGCTGGCCTGGCCGCATTGGTGGCCTCGCATCTCAGAGGCCTCGGAGGGACCGCTCCATCATACCAGCCGCTATGGGGCGAGCGGCCTCGACCTGTTCAAACGGAAGCCCTCATCAGCGGGCTCCGGCCGCGAGTTGAGAATCCCGACACCGTTGAATGAAGAAATCGCCGGAAAGGAAAGTCGGCGGCCAGCGTTCCGCAGGACTCTTTGTCCAGGATGGCCCGTAGTCATCCCCTTGGCATTGTTAATGGCGATCCTTCGTCCCTCCCCCGTCAATAGACTCTGATCGAGTCGCGGACCGAAGACCTGACGAGGTTTCTAATCCACACGTTCAATTTGAGCTTGCGCGACACGGCAGGCCAATATTCCTTGAGCAAATTGAATCCGGCATCCGATGCCAGGCTGATACCAGCGTTGGAGAATATTACGCCGGCACCTGTAGATCCTCCAACAGGGCTGTAGTAAGCGCTGGAAATAGCGGTAGAGACAACGGTCCCCATGATCAGGGTTTTGTTCAACTCCGAACGGCCGGCATCGTTGCGCGTGACGACTACGCGGCTGAGAGCGTAAGCGATGCGGGCCCGCTTGGTGCCGTGGTCCATCGGTATGTAGCGCGGGTCTTCGTGAAAGAGCCTGGGGAACAGGAATGCCCCAAAGAACATACCGTTGGCCTCGTCAGCCAAATTGAACCCATATCTGCGGAGGAAGCCATAGCCGCCCCTTCCGAGAAAAGGCCGATCGTTGGTGGCCAATGATAGACCCGCGTCCAGAGCCAGCGAGAGATGTGTTTCCCAGTGTAGCAGGTCCCGCCAGAAGAGTCCGAATTTTTCCTTATTGGATAGCGGGTGCCAGTTCGCCGACGAAAGCTCGATCAGGTATGAATGATCCTGGCTGGGTTTCTTGCCCTGGGCTTGGGCGCCGCTGGAAGATCCGCCTGCTGCCTGCGTATCGCCTGTGGCAAACAGGTGCGAATCCATGGTAAGCAGCCCCCGCGCCGGCCCTGCTGATGCCAGAACGGCGGGGGGATTGCACGTTTTATCCATCCTGTGCAACGGATCAGAGAAGCCTCTGTGGGAATCGTCGCATGACGGAAGAGGAAAGAGAGGCGCGGACTGTTCCTGGCATAAAGTGCCCGGCGCCCGCAACCAGAGGATGCAAGCAAGTACAACAATTATTCTATACATGAACCCAACACCGCGCCCTCTCTACAAGGGTTACACGAAGAAGTCGGCGCCCGCCAATCACTTGTGCCGGGAGCGAAGGCCAGCCCAGTTCGCACCGTCATTGGTGACCTCCCGTCGGAGTTCTCACCACCAGCACGGGCTGGTGGTCGAGGCGGCGCGTTGTTTCCATGTCTGTTCCGGGCTGAATTGGCTGAGATTCTCCTCGACCCTTCACGTGGTCTGCCGGCCCTCATTACATCAATACTCTAGAGACAATTCGGGTGTCAGTTTAAAACTGCTCATACGTCTGGTCAATATGGTACGTCCCAGTTAATGAAGAGGACTTATGGTTTGGGATCGATAACCAGTCGTGCAGGTTCACGCCCAGAAGGCTGTTGTTGGCCATCAACCCGCCGTTGTAGCCGTAATCGACAAAGCCATGCTCCCTTCGAGCCACCGATGGGCTCTTAACTCCCGAGCCAACAGGTGCTGCAAGCGGCCGGGCAGAACGGGTCAGGGAGGGTTCGGTCTCAGCCTGGCGATGGTGCGGTGCTTGACGTGCAGTTGTCGGCGCGAGGGCATCCGCGGCGTTGGCGCTCCTCGACGATGTACCGAGACATCGCCTGCGTCGCGCCGCCTGGCATCTGCTCCCGCGGCGCTCGGAACGCGGCCCCTCCTAATCCGAAGTTCCCCGGGCGTCGAGAGAGGATCCGGCATTGCAGAGGGAAAATGGCCAAATGCTACCTGCCACAGCGCCTTTTGGCATAGAATACAGATTCTTGGACCCGTAGGAATTCTAAAGCCATCTCCCTGCTTGACAACGGCAAACCGGAGGAAGGACAGGCGTCAGACAGGAGTCGATCGAGAAATGCCGCTTTTCCCACACCCTCTTTCGGGAGCGGGCTGCATTTGAGAGATACCGAATTGCACTTTGGCACGGAGGAAATATGAAAACGCGTCTGCTTTACGTGGCATGGATAGTAATGCTGTTTGGTGTTTTTTCCGCCGGCAGCCAGGCTCCTCAAAAGGCGACAGCCGCGGCCAGCCCTTTTGCCGGCCGCTGGGAGATTCTGGTGACGCCAACGCAAGGCACGCAGATACACTTTGCGATCATCGAGATTCAGTCGAGCCCGTCCGGATTGACCGGGAAGATCATCGACACATCCGGATCATCCCAGTCGGCAAAGATCGAAGAGGTTTCAGTAAAGGGCGACGAACTTTCGTTTGCTCTCAATGTAGGGGCATCCATCAAGTTCCGGGGCAAGAGAGTGGGCGACCATCTCGAGGGGACTGCAGGTCCTGAAGGCGGTGAGGAAGCCAAGTGGACCGGGCAGACCACCACAAAAGACAGCCTCCTGACTGCGGACCAGAAAGCCTACAACACGGCGATGGGAAAGGCCACCGCAGAACGGGCGGATGCATTGAAGCAGTTTCTCAAAGACTTCCCGGAAAGCACCTATAAGGAACAGGCGAACTATAACATTGCCATGATCGTGCAGAATCCGGACGACCGGATCGCCGCGTTGCGCAAGTTTTTGGAGGACTTTCCAAACGGCACCCTCAAAGATCAGGCAAACGTCCAGATCGCTCTTAGCCCGCGCGAGCCAAAGGAAAAGGTTGCAGGTCTGCGCAAGTTCATTCGGGATTTCCCCTCGTCCCGCCAGAAGGAATATGCCGCCTACCTGATAACTACTTATGTCGACCCGGGCGAACGGCTGGCGGCGCAGGAAAAGTACATACAAGATTACCCCAAGAGCCTCTATGCCAGCTCGCTTTATCGCACGCTGCTGGATATTTACGCCGGCAACATTTCCACCAACCAGGCGAAACTGAGTGGAGTCATTGACGGCTTTCTCAATTCCAGTTCGGACAAGGTCGGCACATCGAATACCATTGCCGACCGGCTGATGGCGAATGAGGTGTTTCTGGACCGGGCATTGGACCTGATCCGAAAGGCGCTGGTCACCATGCCGGACAAGACTCCGTCGCGGCAAAGAGCGATATATTTGACCACGCTGGGCCAAGTGTTGTTCAAACAGAAGGAATACGATCAGGCCGAAATAGAACTGAAGAGAGCCATCGAAGTGGCCGGTCAGGAAGGGGATGGCGAGGCCCAGTGGTACATGGGAAAGATCTACGAAGTCAGGAATAACGCGGACGCCGCGATCGAATCCTATCTGAAGGCCGGACTCCTGAATTCCAATCGGGAAATAAAGACCGCGCTGGAGGACGCCTACCGCAAGAAAAATGGCAGCCTGGACGGCCTGAATGAAAAGATCGATGCCGCCTATCGCGCCCGCCCCAAGCCCTTCGATCCCGGGCACTATACGCGCCCGGACAGCAAGGAACCCTCCAGGGTGGTCCTGGCGGAACTGTTCACAGGCGCGGAGTGCGGCCCTTGCGTGGCCGCAGATCTGGCTTTCGATGGCCTTACCGAGCGCTACAACCGGCAGACACTTGCCGTCCTGGTCTATCACCTGCACATTCCCGGACCCGATCCGATGACCAATGCCGATACCGAGAGCCGCTCCAAATACTACGATGTGCATGGAACTCCAACGGTGGTGATCGACGGCATCGATCAGAAGGTCGGCGGCGGCGGCGCCGCCCAGGCGGGGTCGGCCTTTAACGACTACAAGGGGAAGATCGAAGCCAGGGTCACCAAGCGGCCCATGGCCTCGTTTTCCGGCATCAATGCCAGATCTGAGGGCCAGACGCTTGCAGTTTCCGGACAGGTGGAACTCACGAAAGAGGCTGCCGATAGAGTGGATATGGCAAGGCTGCGGATCGCGCTCGTTCAGGAAGAGGTAGGCTACGTGGGCAGCAACGGAGTCCGTGTCCACAGTCTCGTCGTGCGCAAGCTGCTGGGATCGCCCGAAGGCAAGGCGCTGCAAAAGCCGGGCACTAAAACGGCGTTCTCCGAGTCGGTGAATGTTGCTGCTCTTACGGAGGACATTCGCGGCTATCTCGATAAATACGAGAAGGACCGGTCGGAGCGGCTGAAGTCAGAGTTCAAATTCCATGATCAGCCTAATCGCATGGATACGGGGCAGATGCTCATTGTCGCGTTCGTACAGGATGACAAAACCAAGGAAATTCTGCAGGCTTACATCGTGAAGCCGGGCGCCACAAACTAAGTGCTGGGTCAGGGAGCGCGGCGCATCAGCGTCGCGCTCCCCGAGGAAAGGTCAGGCCGAAGTACTGGCCGGATATTCGTCCCCTTCGTATTGCCGCCCACAAAGCCCTCGTTCTTTTGATCACGAAGACCACGAAACAAACGAAATAGGCTCATTCATCTTCAGGCGATGATCCATTCCGTCGCGGTGCTGGTGACCGCCTGTCCTTGCGCCCTCCGTTGCCTGGCGGCCGCTCGTCATCCCGCGGACGGGGGACTGACGATGCCAAGGTCCTGACCAGATAATATTTCGACAATTCTTCACCCTCCAAATTCCCGTTCACATCAAGAATATAGCCCTGATTATTGAACCTAGGATCGATGACCATGCGTGGCGACTTCCAACAGCGCAGGAAAGTGGGGCGCGTACAATCAGGGATTACGCTAACGCATCGGATGCAGGTCTTAGATTGAAAAATCGGCCTCCGATTTTTATTTTAAGCCCCTCAAAGGCATCTGAGCTGCGGTTGCGCAAGCGCTTTTAAGCAGTTGCCGTCGTCAGTCCCCCGTCCCGCCTAATTCTTTTAAAATCAACCGAGTGCTCACGGTATAAAGGTTTTTGGCACCCACTTCTTCCGCAGGCACGGGCGGGCCCTTGGCTTGCCGCCCGCGGAATAGATTTTGCTTGACCTTATACCTAGGTATAAGGTGTTTACTATGCACGGAGGATCCGGGAATGCGAATAGGGGAAGTTGCCCGTGGAGCACGAGTCAACGTTCAGACGGTCCGATTCTATGAGCGGCGAGGCCTGCTGGCGAAGCCGCGGCGTCTGGCTTCCGGCTACCGTGATTACCCTGCCGAGGCCTCTCAAAGGGTGGCAGCGATCAAGCGAGCCCAGAAACTTGGTTTCACCCTGTCGGAAA
>JBEKYG010000024.1:0-15292 GCA_049511215.1 Acidobacteriota bacterium
TCGTTGAACTTGGTGGCCGCCAGGATCTTGTCCATCAGCGCTTGCGGCATCGGCTCGCCGGTCTGGAAGTGCCTGGCAAAGTGGGCAAGTACTTTGGGGTCACGGGACCACATCTCGTTGAACTGCGACGGAAATTCCACGAAATCGATGGGGACGGAGGTGCCGGCAAACAGCGGGTATTCCACGTTTGAGAACATCCCATGCAACGCATGACCAAACTCGTGGAACATGCCGTTAACGTCATCGAAGCTGAGCAGTACCGGCTGGCCCGCCGGAGGCTTGGGGACGTTGAGGTTGTTGACGGCCACAGGCTTGAGGCCAAGCAGCCTGGATTGGCTCACGTATTCGCTCATCCACGCCCCTCCCTGCTTGTTATCACGCGCGAAGTAGTCGGCGAGGAAAAGCGCCAGCGGCGAGCCGTCTTCGTTGAACACTTCGAAGACGCGCACATCCGGCTGATAGACCGGAAGGTCCGTTCGTTCCTTGAAGTTCAGGCCATAAAGCTCGTGCGCGGCGTAGAAGAGTCCGTCCATGAGGACGTGGTTCAGCTCGAAGTACGGCCGCACCTGGGACTCGTCGAAGTCGTAGCGCGCTTTGCGTACCTGCTCGGAGTAGAAGTCCCAATCCCACGGCTCGAGCTTGAACGGCTTCGTTTGATTAGCCTTGGCCTGCTGGTCGATCAGCTTCTGCATGTCCGCCGCCTCTTTGCGGGCATTGGCCTCCGCAGGAGTCGCGAGTTGGGCAAGCATTTTGTTGACCGCGTCCGGGGTGCCGGCCATCTCGTCTTCGAGCACATAGGCTGCGTGGTTTGCATGTCCCAGCAACGCTGCGCGTTCGGCGCGCAGCTTGACAATTTGCGCGACCCCGGCCGTGTTGTCATCAGTGCCGCCATCAGCGCGACTGACCGAAGCCTTGTAGATGCGCTCGCGCAACGCCCGGTTCTTGAGCTGCGCCAGCGCCGGTTGGCCGGTGGTATTCTGCAGCGTGATCACCCACTTGCCGTCGAGCTTGCGCGTCTTTGCGGCTTCGGCGGCCGCGGCGATCAATTCACTCGGAAGGCCGTCGAGATCGGAAAGCTTGTCCACGACCACCGCGCCGTCTTTGGTCGCCTTCAGCAAGGTTTGCTGGAACTGGGTGGTGAGCGAAGAGAGCTGTTCGTTCAGCTTTCGCAACCTGTCCTTGTCGGCCACAGACAGAGCCGCACCCGCACGCAGGAACAGCGCGCGGTAGCGCTCGAGCAGGCGCAGGGATTCCCCATCGAGCCCGAGGCGGTCTCGTTGCTCGTACAGTTTTTTGACGCGCGCGAACAGCGCCGAATCGAGAAAGATTGAGTCCTGATGCTGCGACAGCCTGGGTGCAATTTCGGCCTGGATCTTGTCGAGTTCATCGCTCGTATTGGTAGAGGTCATTTCGAAAAACAGGGTGGAAACCCGACTGAGCACCCGGCCCGAGAGCTCGAGCGCGACGATGGTGTTTTCAAAGGTCGGCGGAGCAGGGTTGTGGGCGATCGCATCGACTTCCTTGCGCTGCTCAGCCATGCCCGCTTCAAACGCCGGGCGATAGTCAGCCTCCTTGACCTTATCGAACGGCGGCATGTGGTACGGAAGAGCGCTGTCATGTGCAAACGGTCCCTCCTGCGGGACCGCGCCTGACACCGCCTTCAGAGGAAAAGCCTCGCCGGCGGTTGCCGTTTTGACCCTTACCGCTTCTTTTTCCTGCGCCTGCGTTGTGAGCCACGCCGGCTGCCAAGCTATCAGAAAGACGATCGCCGCCGCCAAAACCGCTATCTTTTTCATCGCTGGTTCTACTCCTTGGAGAGGCTTTCCTTTAAAACCACTTCACCAAACGGCCTGAAGTGATACAAAACTCCGGAACCGACATCATGCCATAGTTGCGCATCGCCGCATTCGAAAAGTTGCCACGGATGGCTGGCGGACGTCGATAGAAAACAGGTCAGCTCGAATTTGAACCACAAGGGCCCAAAGACCTCGAAGAGATTCTTCTTCTTTGCGGTCTTTGAAATCTTCTTGGTTCAGTTTTTCGGGCTTGGCCATATTTCAGACCATTTGACTCACTCCAGGGAGGGATGGCAATGGCCCTGTATCTTTGTCGTTGGGAGAAGGGAGACTTCTCCATTATTCAGACAAAAAACAGAGAGCATGCAATCGAGATGCTGGATAAGGTGGCAAATGCCGAAGGACTGCCGGAGTGTCTGGCGAGGAGGGAGATAGGATAGTTATTCAACCCCCTCTCGTTGCGATGTTCGATCAACTCCTGCAACTGAGGGACTCACCGGGCCTGGAACGGGACGTCATCTTCCTAGGATTTCTCGACGGGTTGTCGGATATCCTGATCCAATTCGATCTCTTCGTCTTGCCCTCGCTCAGCGAGGGCTTTACCATCGTGAATCTTGAGGCGATGGCCTGCGGCCTGCCGGTTGTTTCTACCGATGTGGGCGGCGTCTCGGAAGCTGTTCGCGATGGAGACAACGGCATTCTCCCGAAGCTCGTTCCGGAAGGGCTCAGCAAAGCGAGGGTAGTCGAAGATGCGTATACCATGCCCGTGGAGATAGCCTGTCATGCCACCCGCATAACAAAGTCCCGGCAAGGTACCTTGGATGATGATGCGGTCATAACACTCGAGGATTCCTGCAATCTTGTCAGCGTGGCGCTCGGTAATCAACTCCATGGCCGGCCTCCGGAGAATAAGCGGGTCACCTTTGGAGGTGATCATACGCCGAAGGATGGGCGATCGCTACGAACAGCGAGCTTCTGGGGTTGTGACGAGCTTGTTCTAGCTTTGGTCTTGTCTTGGTTTTTGAAGTCCGCGCCGAAGGCGCGCTGAAACCTGTTTGGTTCCGGCTTGTCCGGGTTGGGGGAAAGGGCATTCGTTCTTTTCAGTTTCAACTTGCCCGCGGGGAACCGGAGACTTATTCTGCCTGCAGATCAACAGGTGTTCATCAGAGGAATTCGCCCGCGGTTTGCCTGCGACATACTGCGGCCGGATAAGGCGGGGCATCCAGGTCTCGCAACTCAGCGCAACTGGAAGATCGGGACGTTCGGGTTTTGATGGGGATCAGCCCGAACCGGCAAGAAAATGGACAGGGTCGAGACTCCTCTGATCACGGCGGTTATCTCAACCCGTAACCGCGATAGCATGCTGAAATGGAAAGAGGGCATGTATCCATGGTTGCTCTGGATTGCACTGATCTTTCAGGGCTTGGTGTTTATCAGCACAACCGCGATATGGGACGGCTTCGACGAACCTTTTCACTATGCCTATATCCAGCACCTGGCCGAAAATGGAGCACTGCCGGTGTACGGCAGGACGATGATATCAAAGGAGATGACCCGGTCATTCGAGCTCGCGCCGCTTTCCAACGCGTTCAATTCAATCCTGGGCGGGCGGTATACAACCTTTGCAGAATACCGGCGGCTTACCGATGAATCGCGCCGCGACCGGGCGCAGGCTCTGCGCAGCATCAGCAAGGAAGATCGCACAGTTGCCGATACCCAGTACCCCATCTCCAATTACGAAGCGCACCAGACTCCGCTCTATTATCTGATCGCGGTTCCGGTTTATCGGATGTGTTCCTCTTTGGATCTGCCGACGCGGGTGTTTTGCCTGCGTCTGTTCTCGCTGTTGATCGGGTCCTTGACGCTCTTTGCCGCTTATGCGGCGGCACTCCGGGCGTTTCGGGGACACTGGGGACCTCGCACGGTCATATTTATCCTCGCTCTCATGCCCATGTTCATCGGGACGATCGCGCGCATCTCCAATGATGCACTCGCGGTACCTCTGGGCAGCGTCTTAGTTCTTCTCGTCATCGACTATTTCGTGGGTACCCCAAACAGCGGGCGTGCAATTCAGATCGGGATCGTCCTGGGTCTAGGCCTGCTGACCAAGGCCTACTTTCTGGCGTTGCTTGCCGCGACGATTGCGATTTTTGCGGTGGCGGTCTGCGTTGCGACGGATAGAAAGCGTCTGTTGCGCCACCTTGCGATGATGGTGGTTCTGGCAGCGAGCATCAGTTTCGGGTGGTATGCACGCAACTACACGCTCTACGGCAATTTCTCAGGCATGCAAGAACTCACGCTGACGGCAAGTCTGTCGATCGCGGATCGCCTCGCGATGGCGGCCAGAGTCCCCTGGCTGACGGCTTGGCATGGCATGATCAAGCAGCACATTTGGCTGGGAAACATGAGCCTCCTGGAATTGTCGCGAGCCACCTATGATTTTGGCTATTTTGTCATCCTGCTCGCGAGTCTTGGCCTGTGTGGCCGTGGCATATCGATACTAAGGCGAGTTCTGGCGAAGCGAGCCCGCACCTCCTCCGCCTGCCTGTTCAACGAAGGCGAAGTGCGGGCTCAGGATAGAACTCTTGCGATCGCCATCCTGTTCTACGCGTTCTTTCTCCTGGCAACCGCGTATCATATGTGGCAGAACTTCATCCTCGTCCAAATGCCCGGCGGCACCGGGGGGTACTACCTCTATGCGGCAATCGTTCCTGAGCTGATTCTGTTGGTTTACGGCCTTCAGGCGCTTCCCTGGGGTGCTGCGAAGATGGCGCAGGCCATCACAGCCGGCTATGTCTTGGTGGTTAACTTCATCGCCTATTTCTGCAAGACAATCCCCTTTTATGCGGGATATTCCATCCAGCACTTCCACCTTCACCATCTCATAGAGCTTTACTCTCCGTCGACCTTCTCGCTCATTTTAAACGGGCTTGCGCTCCAGCAAGCTTCGTGGATAGGGCCCCGGACAATCCTTGTGATTCTTTTTTGTTACCTGTTTTGGATGATCCTCGTGACCTGGGTGTTCTATTCCCGCCGAACGGTGGCAAGAGAGGAGGGAATCTGATCGTGCCGTCGAAAAAATTGAACTTGTTTCGAGTGTTTGGTATCTAAAGGAATATATTCAAATTTCCGGGAAAGATGAGCCAGGAGTACCAATGCCTCGAAGATTCTGGTACGCTCGCAGCCAACAAAGAGTGGTGAGAATACCATCGCGCAATGGAAAAGGGACCATCGACGGCATCTCGATGATTCGCGACAGGAATGGTCTGAGTAGACGCATCCATGGAGACTAGTCAGGGATCCGAATGATGATTCCTGGCAGGGGAGGATATCATGCTTCGTAAGAGCCCATTTGTATTTGTGGTGATCCTGTCAATGACGGCTATGATTTTCGCGCAGGGGTGGTGGGAGAAGAAAACCTATACCGACTGGTCGAAGGATGAGGTGACCAACATGCTGGAAAAGTCACCCTGGGTCGCTGAATTTAAGAAAGCCCTCGAAAAAGTCGGACACGTGAACCAGACCGTGGACGCCGCAACAGGCGCGGAGATGGCGTACGATAAACTCGACTTCCATCTCAGTCTGGTCACGGCCAAGCCCATCCGCATGGCTATAGCTCGCAGGACGATGCTTGCAGACCCAAAGGCAAGTCAGGCTGATCTGGGGAAATATGTCGATCAGGAAGACGACAAGAACATCGCCATAGCAATGACTTTCAGTGCCAGTCCCGCGGGTTCCAACGTTGACCTGATCATTTCAAATCTCCTGAGCAATCTCAAAACGGCGGATCTCACGCGCCAAACCTATCTGTCTACCGACGGGGGCAAGAAAGTTCCGCTGGCTCAGTTTGATCCGCTCGGCGAGAGCGGCTATGGATTCAAATTCATTTTCCCGCGTAACTTGCCGGACGGCAGCCCGCTGGTAGCCGCGAACACCAAGGAAATAAAATTTGAGACGGTCCTGCCGCTGCCGCAGGATAAGGGCATGGAACTACCCAAGACCCTCACGGTCAGCGTGAAATGGGATCCCAAAAAGATGATGTATCAAGGCAAGCTGGGCTTCTAGGAGCCCGTCCGAGAATTAGGAGGGGCCGTGTTCCGAGCGCCGCGGGGGCAGAATCAAAGCGGCGCGACGCAGGCGATGTCTCGGTACATCGTCGAGGAGCACAACCGGAGCGCAACGACTGGCTCGACGAGATCGAGAACAACGACGGTTGGGAGGAATTGGTCCGGACGCCATCGCCGCGGAACCCTTTCCAGAAGAAGAGCCGTGTCAGATCAAGCGCCGGGACAGAGACGGCACTGTCTACATCCTCTGCCGGAGTGAAGGGCGGGAGGAGAAAGACGCGGCGATTCGTGAGAAGAAGGAAGAGCAGGTGCACGAACTCCTCGCACGTTCGGGCGAGTAAAGCGTAGTTGGTCTGCCGCTGCTTCCCGATCGTGGAAGAACTTTCCGAACTCATCTGCCGGCCGCGGAGTGATCCTGCGCCATGGGCAGGAAAGATCTCGGTGTCGTCCGGAAGCGTCAGGAGCTTCTCGTGAATGCTCTGGTACAGGACCGCGGCAAGCTCCTGTGGGGCATGGGTCGCGGAGAGGTCGGGCCGTCCCACATCGCCAACTAAAAGAGTGTCTCCGGTGAAGACTGCCTGAGGCCGATCCGGTTGGCCTAGATCGGTCATCAGGATGCAAATGCTCTCCATCGTATGCCCAGGAGTCTGCAAGAACCGGAAGCGGCACCGCCCGAACTGTATTTCGTCTCCGTCCCTGACCGCGACGTGAGGGAACAGAGCTCCGCACCCGGCGCCGAGATAGATTCGCGCTCCAGTGCGCTCGGCAAGTTCGCGATGGCCCGAGACGAAGTCGGCGTGCAGGTGGATCTCGATGATATGTTCGATCCTCCACCCCTTGCGGGCTGCCGCCTCAGGATAGATATCAACCTCCCGCTGGGGATCGATGATCGCTGCAACGCCCTCCGAGCTAACCGCGTAGGATGCGTGGGCCAGGCAGCCGAGATAGAATCGCTCCATCTGCACAGGTTCCATACCGGCTCCTTGGACGATATGGTCTCTGAAGGCCGCAAAGCCGCCCGGACGCGGTCCAGATCGCCTGAGAAGACGACGAGCGCGACCCGGTCCTCCGCTACCTGCCCCTCAACATGCGCAAGCCGCTTCTCGAAGTCCCAGAGCTTTTCCTCGAGCGCCCGCATCCGGGACGGGTCGGCGGCGAGTCTTGCTTCGGCAATGACGCCCATATCGTTTCCTCCTCACGCTGTCCGCTTCACATAGTGAACGTACACGTTGGCACCGGAGGTCGAGAAGCCTCCGCAGCGACCTGCCGTGCAGGGGCGCCCAGGTTTCGGCCTTCCCGCCGAGGTCCGACCGGGCAATGGACTGGATGAAAATGCTGTCGCCCGTGAAGAGATACCTGTCGTCGAGCTGGAAAGCAACCAGACCAAGTGTGTGCCCGGGGATGTGGAGTGCCTTGAGTTCGTGCCGTCCGACCGGGAACATCTGGCTGTCGCGAATGAACTCGTAGGGAATCGTCGCGGGCAGCACGGCAACGGGATGGATGGCGTCGTAGGGATGCAGGTAGTAGGAAGCACCGGTCTTGGCGGCGAGAGCAGGTCTCCCGCAGTCCAGACTTCATCGTTCAGTCGTTCTGCCACTGTGGACTCCTTCACTAGCAACATATCTACCTCGGCTGGGGAACGATCCGCGGATAAGGCCGGGGTGCCTTCCAGCCGCCGGGATACTTCTGTTTGGCCTCTTCGTCCGACACCGCCGGCAGGATGAACACATCGTCGCCCTGATTCCAGTTCACCGGCGTGGCCACTTTGTGCTTGACGGTGAGTTGCATCGAATCGAGCACCCGCAACACTTCGTCGAAGTTTCGCCCAGTGCTCATCGGGTAGCTGAGCATAAGCTTGATCTTCTTGTCGGGACCGATCACGAACACGGTACGCACGGTGGCGTTAGTGGCCGCGGTGCGGCCTTCGGAAGTATCGCCGGCGTCGGCCGGCAGCATGTCGTAAAGCTTGGCCACCTTGAGTTCCGGGTCCCCGATCATGGAGTATTTCACCTTGTGACCCTGCGTCTCTTCGATGTCCACGGCCCACTTGTTGTGGCTACCCACCGGGTCCACGCTCAGCCCGATGATTTTGCAATTGCGCTTCTCGAACTCCGGCTGCAGCCCGGCCATGTAACCCAGTTCCGTGGTGCACACTGGGGTGAAGTCCTTGGGATGCGAGAACAAGATGGCCCAGCCGTTGCCGATCCATTCGTGGAAGTTGATCGTGCCCTGCGAAGTTTCGGCGGTGAAATTGGGAGCATCGTCGTTTATGCGCAACTTGGTCTGTCTCCTCTCGCTGTGTGAGCAAATTCAGCCACGGCGACTCCAGCGGCCCACGAAGGGGCCAACTCTGGCTCCTCCGGGTACGGAATTCAGAATTCCTATTGATAATCGTTTGTTCATTCTGTGGGATAGTCAAATATATTTTGTGAATTTCAATTTCAGAATGCTATTTTGGACTGTGAAGTCGATGGCTGCCAGGGCGTCCCAGTGTGCTATCGAGGTCAGGCCAGGAAGAAAAGCGGCACGAGACCCATGACGGCCAGGAGGGTAAGTGCAACGAGGCCCTGGCGCCCTGTGGGCCGGTCGGCAAAGGAGAAGGCGTAAATCCCCTTGACCAGGTTGTTGCTGGCAGCGGCGATGAGGATGCTTGCGGCGGCTAACCCAAGGGGCCCGGCGGTTCCCGAGGATGCTGTCATACTGAGGATGAAAGGATCCACGTCGGTTACGCCCATCAGGGCCGCCAGAGTGAAAACGCCGCTTCGCCCGAGGTAAGCTACCGCGAGGCGGGTAATGATCATAACGGCCAGGAAGATAACTGCAAAAAGGAAGGCGGCCCGGATTTCGAGAGGATTCTTGGCCTGGTATTGCCGCTTCACCTCGCTGCTTGCCGCGTCCGGAAGGCGAGACCAGAGCCACCCACAAAACAGGGCTAAGGCCGCCAAGGACAGGAACGCCGGCAGCAGCCTCAAGGCGAGTACCCGATTGAAGAGGCCCACCAAAATGGCGAAGCGCAGATACATGACACCCGAGGCTACCAGGATGCACCCGGCAAACAGATGGGGACGGTTCTCGGCAGCGGCGCGCTTGGCCAGGACCACCGTCGTTACTGTGGAAGAGTAGGCTCCACCAAGGATCGCCGCGAGCAGGATACCGCCTTTTTGCTTCGTGGCCTTTTGGAGGACATAACTGGCGTAAGAGACCGTGCTGACCGCGGCCACCACGAGCCAGGTCTTGAAGGGATTCAGCTTGAAGATCGTGAACTCGGCGTTGGGCACCGCGGGCAAAATGATGGCAGTGAGGAGCAGAAACTTGGTAAAGGTGAAGATCTCCTCGGATGGTATCCGCTGGGCCAGGGTTTCGAGCGCCACCTTGAGCTCCAGGAGGAACATGCCAATGACGACCAGCGTCGAGGCGATCCAGAAGTACTCCTGGTAAATCAGGGCGCCCACGACATAGACGGTGAGCCCCATGAACTCCGTGGTCAGCCCAGCGGTCTCCGCGCCGGAGAGCTTGTGGCGGTAGGAGATGAGGAGGAAGCTGCCCACCACCGCGAGGCCCGCCGCGAGCGGCCACAGCTGATCACCGGAAAGCAGAGCCAGACCATAGCCCAGCAGTCCAATGATGGGAAACGTCCGGACACCGCCGAATTCGTAGTGCGCCTTGTGGGACTTGTGCTCCTCCCTCTCAATGCCGATCAGGAATGAGAGGAACAGTACCAGGAGGATTTTGAGGCCTTCGGCCGGCAGAAATTGTGCCAATTCATTGAACAAATCGCGATCCTCTAGGCGGATAGGAAGGGCAAGCCGCGCATTCGATCAAGGTCCGCGCCCAGGCGCCCGCTCGCCTGCCCTCCCGGGTCCTCAAGTTCGTACCGGAGAGACTATGTTAACTTCCCGGCCTCTAAATCACAGCCGTGAGCCGTTCTGGCCGGATTTTACACCCGGAAAGGGATCGCCGGGCAGAGAAATCACGGGCCGGCCTCTGACGGCGTTGGGACGCACTCTACCACGCATGAAAAGGTCCTGCTCCATATGGGTGGCAATCATCGGCATCGGAATCGGGATCGCAGTCGCTATCGCAATCGCGATCGGCTGTTCAGACTGACAAGACCGACTGCGACAGCGATTGCGATTCCGATACCGAAGTCCATCGGTTTTATTGTGATTATCGAAGGAGAGGGAGGAGTTTCGCAACCGTAAGGCGCGCGAGTTCCCTCTGATCCCAGGCGGCACGGTCGATAAAGACGAAGAACTTCCACAGAGCCTTGTGCTTCTGTTTGAGGACGCGGATCTCCTCATTATTGCTGCTCGAAAGGGGTAGGATGCTTCCGTTTTCCAGCCTGACCAGGACCTCGGCTTCCGGCAGAGACATCCCGATCGATGGGCAGTAAACGATGACCTGGTGGGGCTCGATCCCCAAGGCGCCGGCGACGCCGGCCTCGAGATGCTCGCGATCGTCGGGGCTGTGGTGAAAACGCTCGACGATCTCTTTTTGCTGTCCTTCTCCCACATCGACGGTAAGGACAAAGCATGCGCGGTAAAGCTGCCGGGATTCCAGGCAGCTGACGATCCGGGCAACCGCCGGATTGTTCCCGAAGCTCTCGCGCAAAACCCACATCAGCGTCTCATCCTTGAGCTCGCGCAGGCGCTCAAGCCGAAGGCCTGCCCGGCTGGCCAGCTCCACTGCCTTGGAAATCATCGCGCCCGAGGCGATCTTTGTGTGGTGGAAGTAGACCCGCTCGGTCAGCGAGTACCTGATGCGGAGCAGGTTGATCAGTTCGGATAGGGCATCACGCCTGAGCATCCCGTGCTTTTCCAGATTTACAACAAAGCGTCCTCCCTCCAGAATGAAGGACTGAAACACCCGCGGGTCATAGTATTGGGTGAAGCCGACGAAATAAGTGTCGCGTTTCAGGTAGTCGAGAAGATCCGCAGAAATCGCCCCCGTGACTATCTCTGAGGCGAATCCGGCTTCTCCCTTCAGGATCCGCAGGACCTGATCCTGATAGCCGGAGATTCGCAGGCGCTCTGCCAGCGATGATTCCATGAGGAAGTGCGCGAAACGCGATTCATCCTTGTCGTGGCGGGGGAGCACGCGCCGCTCATCCTCGAGGGTATGGCCAAAGGGGATATGCGTGACATCGTGCAGGAGGGCCGCTACTCGGATTGCAGTCGCCTCAGCGTCAGAGATGGAAACCGTGCGTCTCAAAGCTTCCATCACGGTCCGCGCCATCCAGGAGGTTCCCAGAGAGTGCTCGAACCGTGTATGCGTAGCGGAAGGATAAACCAGGCAGGCCGTTCCCAGCTGCTTGATCCCTCGCAGGCGCTGAAACTCGGGCGTGTCGACCAGTTCCATTTCGAGCGGCCCGAGTTCAATATCTCCGTGAACCGCGTCCCGTATCAGTCTTCCCCTCATGAGTGAATTCTCTCTTCATCCTTAAGTTTTTTTTATTTTAATGGGAGCGCCGGGACTTCTCAATCAAATCCCAGGACGATCTCTCCGAAGCAGAGTTGGGAAGCTGCGATTCAGACAGTGGGAAAAAACATGGCCACGAATAACGCGAGGCGGCATAGCGGTAACCAAATTCTAACGCCAAGACGCGAAGACGCCAAGAAATCAAGCACAAAACTTTTGGCGCGTTGGAGTCCTGGAGTCTTGGCGGTAAAAGATCCTTTCCGCTTTGCAATGTCTGAATCACAGCTTGGGAAGAGGGAGAGTTATAATTGGATCGTATGATTGAGCTGATTGACGACCTTTCGCGGCCAATGCGATTCGAGCATCCTGGACGGCGAATTGTCTGCCTGGTGCCCAGCATTACCGAAACGCTCTTCGCCTTGGGCGCCGGCGAACACATCGTTGGGATCACCGACTATTGCGTCCATCCGCAGGCCGAAGTCGGTGCCAAACCCAAGGTCGGCGGCACCAAAAACTTCTTCGTAGACAAGGTCCTCGAACTTAAGCCGGATCTTGTCGTCGCCAATGCGGAGGAAAACCGGAGGCATCAGGTCGACAAGCTTGAGCAGGCTGGTCTGAAGGTATTTGTCACCTTCCCCAAAACGGTCGACGGCTGTCTGAAAATGATCGCCGATATGGCGTCGTTGACCGGTACCGAGCATGCAGCGCTACCCATCCTGGCCTCCATCAAAGAGGCTCGCGCCGATGCGCTGTCGCTGGCGGCCGATCCACCGCCCCGTGTTCTCTGCCCCATCTGGAAGGATCCTTACATGACGATCAATCACGACACCTTCGTCGACAGTGTAATCCGGAATTCCGGCGGCAGGAACATCTTTGAGGACAGCACGGACCGCTATCCGCGGTTCACACTCGAGGAGGCGGCAGCCAGGCGGCCCGAAGTCATTCTTCTGCCAACGGAACCTTACCATTTCGCCGAACTCGACCTTGCCGAATTTAAAGCACTGGGAGTGGATGTGCCCGCAATTCGGAACCGGCGCGTCCACATCGTCGAAGGCGAGCTGCTCAGCTGGTACGGGCCTCGATTGTCCCGGGCGCTTGGCGCGCTTTCCCTACTGCTGCGCTTCTGAGTCAGTACTTTTACTTGAGGGCGATGAGTTCCAGTTTGAGGAGTTTGTCGAGAATCTGCAGGATTTCGATTTCACGGAGCGGTGAGAGCATTACGATGGACCTCACATCGCATGCACCATTGATGCGCGAGGCCACGAACCCCTCCTGATGTGACAAACTAAAGCGGGTCAGGGCGTAATCGGGGACGATGAAGTAAGGGGTTTTATCGCTGGGGATGGAGTTCTTATAGAACTCCTGGCACAGGGCGCTTTCGGCAGTCTCGAGAAGTTCGTCGGCCTTGGCGTTGTGGGGATCCAGGCGCAGAACTTCCTGAAAGACCGCGATGGCCTCCTGTAGCCGCTTGGCCTTCATCAACTCCTGTCCGCGGTTGAAGAGCACCGCTGGACTATCGAGGGGCGGGGGTGTTTCGCGAACCTCCTTTACCTCCACCACATTCATTTCGTAGAGCCGGAAAAGTTCGAAGTTGACCTGGAAGTCCGAGCCGTGCGTTTCCAGGAGCATCTCGGAAATGGTCTTACCCTGGCTGGCAAGGAACAGCAGTTTCTTTTGCATGGGCTTTAGGACAAGGTTTTTGAGATCCGCACCCGCCCGGATGGCAAGCACGACATTATTGCCGGGGAAAATCGCGCGAATACGCGCCCACTCGTCCTTGCGGCGCACACCTTCAAAGATGATGGCATTAATCTCCAGGTTGATCGGAATCAGTTCGTCCAGGCTGAAGCCATTCGCGGTGAAATGAAAATAACCCTCCTCCCAGAGGAAAAGATCATAGATGACCTCCTCGGTGCGGCCGACCAGGGCTTTTTCAGCTTCCTCCTTTGTGATATACCCTTCCTTCACCAGAATTTTGCCCAGATTCAGACGGGTCTGCTGCTGCATCTCCAGAGCGCGCTTGAGTTGCGCCTCCGTGATCTTCCCTTGGAACAGGAGATAGTGCCCGAGCTGTTTGGTGGGCTCGTTGGATTTGGAGGAAATGATCTTCCCGTCTTTGAAGAAGACGTGGTTCTTCGTCTTGTTCCGCACAAAGGTCAACGATCCGGACTTCCGTCCCAGCGTAACCCACTGGAGAAGTTCGGGCAGATCCATAGTCTTCAGATTGCCGGAAAGTGACATCCGTTGGTCCGATCTGTACGATAGAAAATGCTGTTGGAGACTCCTGGGAGCCTTTCCCTATATTCTTATCGGATCAAGAGGGACTTTTGCTAAGAGGTTCGCATTTTTGTTTTGCTAGTGGCGGGAAACTCGCGAATCTGCTACAAGTTCCGCTGAGGAGAGAGATCGGTGCTGCTGACTTATGCCAATCAATTGACGATCCTGCGGATGATTTTCATCCCCTGCTTCGTTCTCCTGCTTATTTATCACCATCCCAAGAGCGCCGTGCTGGTCTTCATTCTGGCTGGTTTTACGGATGGGCTTGACGGTCTCCTGGCTCGCAAGCTGGAACAAAGAACCGTCTTAGGTTCCTTCTTGGATCCGATGGCCGACAAGCTGTTGCTGACCGCGGCCTTTATCACGCTGACAGTTCCGGCTGTTCCGGTTGTCTATCATATCCCCGTCTGGCTCACCGTCACATCGATCAGCCGGGACTTGCTGATCGCCCTGGCGGCCCTGATCATCCACCTGCAGACCGGGCACACGCAGTTTCCGCCCAGCTTTCTTGGGAAATGCACCACGGCGGGCCAGCTCACAACGGTGGCATTTGTGATGCTGGCCAACCTCACTTCCATGGTCACGCCCGTCCTGGATCCGCTCGTCTATGCCACCCTGCTGGTCACGGTGGCATCGGGGATGCACTATTTTTATCGCTCGGTCAGGCTCATCGAGTCATATCAGAGAGCGGATACAGGCAGTGTCAAAAAGGGGAATCAGGATCCGTGAGGTCGAGCCGGAGTCCCCGGCCCAAATGGCAGGGCTCTCAGCCGGTGATGAAATTCTGACATTGAATGGTCACCCGATCCCGGACGAGCTGGCGCTGAAGTTCTATCTCGCGGAAGAAGAAGTCGTCGAGCTGGAGGTGGTCAAGGCCGACGGCAGCGAAGCGATCGCCGAGGCGGATCTGACAGACGGACGGAGTCTCGGAGTCGAGGTCGAAGATTTCCGCACTCGAATCTGCAATAACGCCTGCCTCTTCTGTTTCATCAACCAGCTTCCTCCCGGCGCACGGCAATCGCTCAGGATCAAGGACGACGATTATCGGCTCTCCTTCCTGCATGGAAACTACATCACCCTGACCAATCTGCCCGAGAAGGAACTGGATCGGATCATTGAGCAGGCCCTGTCGCCGCTTTATGTATCCGTGCATGCAACCGATCCGGAACTCCGCACGAGGATTATGGGTCGCAGAAAAGAGGATGACCTTGCAGGCAAGCTGCGGAAGCTTATCGGCGGCGGCATCCGGATCAATGCTCAAATCGTGCTCATGCCGCGGGTCAACGACGGCGAGCACCTGTTAAAGACTGTCTTCGACCTCTACTCCTACTACCCGGGCGTCAACTCAGTTGCCATCGTCCCTTTGGGGCTCTCCGATTACGGCGCGCCCAAGGGAAGTCTCAACCCGGTCACCCCGGACTTCTGTCTCGAGGTCATCCATCAGGTAACGCCCTGGCAGCGTCAGTTCAGGAGGGATACAGGCCGAGGCTTCGCTTACCTGGCCGACGAGTTTTATATCCAGGGTGGGATGCCGATTCCCGATGCGGGCAGCTACGACGAACTCGACCAGATTGAGGATGGCGTTGGCATGGTGCGGCGCTTTCTCGACGAGTTCGCGTCTCATCTCAGGCGGCGGCGCAAGCGCCGGCACGGCGTTCAGGGGACGCTGGCGACGGGAAAGCTGTTTTATCCGTTCCTGCGGGATTGCATCGAGCAGTTCAACCGGAAACTCGG
>JBEKYG010000025.1:0-15071 GCA_049511215.1 Acidobacteriota bacterium
TCTGCGTAGGCCGGGTCCGGTCCTCCCTCGGCCGCTTTGGCCAGATCTTGCAGCTTTCCAAGGTATTTCTGCCACACCCGTCTGCACTTTCCGTCCCGCCACTCCCATATGGAGTAATAGTACTGGCCGTTGATCTTTTTGGGTTCAAGTCTCTCTTGGCTCATTTAGGGCATAGTTATCATATCCATTCGACAAATTCAAGCATATTTAATTGAAGAATTCGCCCAGAACCTCTTTGACCACAGGGCGCGCCCTGGAGGGCGTCAGGACGTAGTAGGCCAAAGTCTTGCTCGTGAAGCACCAGATCCAGGCCAGGCGCCCCCCGATGCGCCAGCCGCTTTCGTCAGCATTGAGGCACGGCCGAGAGCCTGGCGGCCTTTGCCAGGTCGTCATAAACAGGGGTGAGAAGTTCGGCCAGCCGCTGCCAATTCAGCACGAGGCCTCCCGCGGTGACATGAAACTGGCAAAAGGTACAAAGCCAGGTACAGATGTTCCGCGTGGTCATTCCAAGCGCGTAGTGCAAATAGGCCGACAGGAGCGTAAGGCGCAACCCCAGGGTCGCCCTGGGCAGCGCCTCGGTCATCGGAGCCGCTACCTTGGTGTCACAAGGAGGGCAGTAGTATTCATAGTAGACGTGTTCCGTCGCTGTAGGTTGGACGGGGGGTATGTCCTCGATAATCCGGATGTGCTTTCCGCACGGTTTCCCCAAGTCCGTCGAGCCACAGATGGGACATTGCGAGAGGGTATGTTCGATGGTTTGGTCGATTCGCACAGGTGCGGGACGGCAGGCGCCCGGGTGCCCCTTCTTCCAGCCGGGCTCGCGGCGTCGCTTCGGTGCTGATGGCTTGCTGTAGGCCGGCTGCATGGCCGAGGGTGTTGAAAGTGAGCCGCCGCTATTTGCTTGAGCTTTGGATTCGAGGTCTCGCTTGAGACGGGAGTTTTGCTTTTCCAACTCGGAGAGTTTCTTGTCATGCCGGGCGATTTCTTTTTCGTCCTCGACACTCTTTTTCTGTGCGTCAGTGAGTTCTCGCCGTAGCCGCTCGTTTTCCCTTTCCAGGTGACGGATATGTTTTCGGAGTTCCTCGAAAATAGCGGAGCAACGGCGGCCTGAGTGGGACTCACGAAGCGACTCTGGATGGAGATGCCTGAGAACTTTGGCGACTTGCATCCATCCTACGGTAACAAAAATCTCGCGGTTTGTCCAGCCTGTTTTTCGAAAAAGCTGCACTTTTTCCCATTTAGGCTAAACAGTTACCCCCCGGGATTACTCCCCAAGGGGAAATAGGCGTTGAGCACGATGCGGTCCACACAATCGTACGTGCCGTCCAATAATTCTGCATGGTAGGCTGTGAATTCGTCCGTGGGATTCATGTCAATGTTAACGACATACTCAATAGGTGATTTCAACTGGGCTCCGCAGGAGCCCCATTTTTCCCCAGCGGAGTCTGGGGAAAAACCTAGATTCTTTATCCGTGACTTCTTTGCATAATGCAAAGAAGTTTCGCCGGAGGCTGAGTGCTGAAAGCTGAAGGCCGAAAGCGCGCGGCGTCCATGCACCTTTAAAACTTGGTTGCGGCTTCAGCCGCGCTGGGTGAAATAAGCTGCATGCCCCGGTTCCCCCGGTACATCGCGATTGTTTCCGGTCACTTAGTTGAGAAGTCGGTATCCTGGAGAAGTGGCTGGCCATTGGAGCACTCGATCCACCTTGCAGGTCACTTCTACGGTTTGCGCGTTAATCAGGCAAGTGGCACGGCTTTCATTCGAGCTCCTGAACGCTGACATCATAGAGGTTGTCCATGCGTCTGTGATAGGATTTGCGCAATCATCGTTTAGTAGGAGGGACTTCTTGATGATTAGTTGTGAGGCAATCGGGCTGATTCTGAGTGTTCTAGCCGGCAATGCAGCCGCACAGCAAACGCCCCGGTCCAATCCTGCTGCGGAATTAGTGTCCATCGCAATCCGTGGTCCCGTGCAACCGGTTCTTGCACATGGAAAGTTTATTCTGGCATATGAAGTCGATGTGATGAATGTTGCCACAAGATCCGCCGCATTGACCCGGTTGGAAGCCTTTGCTGGAGATGGTTCAGCATTGCTCACGTACGGAAAAGCCGATTTGGAACGTAATGGAAGACAGTTTGTTCCGAAAGTAGCAGCTTTGCGACTCCCGCTTCAGGCAGCGGCGCGTGCGATCATTTTTTGCTGGATTGAGGCACCCGCAGGAGCGCGGCCATCCGCATTGAGGCATCGATTAACGTACAGCATTTTGCCGGGGAAAGAGCAGGCCGTGGAGGTTGCCACGCCAGTGGTTGATGCCAGTCCTGTCGTATTGGGCCCACCGGTAACTTCTGGCGAGTGGTGGGCGGTAAATGGCCCGTCAAACAGTTCAGAACATCGTCGCGCGCAAGTGCGTATTGATGGGAACCCCGATGCGCCATTTGCGCAACGGTATGCTATCGATTGGGTCCGGCTCTGCGATGGCCGGTGGATGCAGAACCAAGGGAGGGAGAACACTGACTACTGTGGATACGGTGCCGATGTGCTTGCGGTTGCCGACGCTTGGGTCGCAGCTGTCAAGGACACTATTCCAGAGAACAAACCAGGCGAAAACTCTCGGTCGGTGCAAATGACCAAAGAGACACTCCTGGGCAATTACGTTATCCTCGACTTGGGCGAACAGAAATATGCTGTATATGCACATCTTCAGCAAGGCAGCATTCAAGTCAAACCCGGCACTCAGGTTCGCCGCGGACAGGTACTGGCGCGCCTGGGCAACTCCGGAAACTCAGACGCTCCGCACCTCCATTTTCATGTTGCTCAAGGTCCGTCTATCGAGAGCATCGTTTCGGTTCAGACGAATCCAATTCCCTACGTCATAGATCGATTCGAATGGCGCGGCGTGTATCGCGGAAAAGGAGCTGCCGCCGCTAAAGCAAGTGTAATCCGATCACTGGAGATTCCCCTTGATGGGGACATTGTTCGTTTTCTTCCATAGCGTTCTTTGACGTAGGCGAGCCCCTTCGTTGGCACTTGTAAAACAGGCTACCCCACATGGACGAATTGTCGGTATATCGGAGAAGTGACTTGGATTTGGCCCACCAAGATACGAGCTTCAAGGTAGCAATGGTTCCACGCGGGCGGTTAACGGATATCTCGGACAAGTGGATTTTGCTTTATCGCTACCTGGTTATGTACGGTTATCCCACTACTCGCCCCGAACGGTCGATTTTGCATGATTTATTGTAGTAAGTGACTGTTACGAAGACATTTGTGAGGAATTTGACACCCGCTTACGGATAGACCAATCTGCCCGCCCCTAAATCTCGTGTGCTGACACTTCGGTTAGGCTATTTTCTCCAGTAGGACATCCATATAACTGAGCTGCATTTCGATGGAAAGGTATGGCCGTTTTGGCTTCTCATCAATAAAGCTACAGATTCCATGCAACCACAACGTACGGAGAAATCTATGGCTGGCGATCGAAGGCGCTGGTCTTTGGGATTGCTCCTGGTTTTACTGATTTGCATTGCCACATATCTATTCAATTATCGATACCACCAGCAACCCAGCACGGTTCATGATCTGTCTCCTGTTCCCCAAGTGGAGACTCCGGCCCAGCAATCCGCTGTAACGGAAAAAGTATCAGGGCCAGCCTACGTTTCTGCTAATTCAGCAAGACGGCTCATGCGAATACCCACGGTAGCGCAATCCCCTGAATGCCTGCTGACAGGAAGGGTCCTGTCAGAGGCGGGCATGCCCCTGCCGGGAGCCGAGATCACAATCTACGGATCAGAGCCGGACTATTCTACAATCACAGCGGTTTGGCCCAATCCGGTAGTCTCTGAGATCTGTGACAGCGAAGGACGATACGCCATACATCTCGCCAGGTCCCTGGATGATGCCGTGATTCGAGTGCAGAAGCAGGGATACGCAACCCTTCAGGACCGGCGCCATCCTTATGTACCGGTAAATTCAGAAAAAAATTACACCTTGCGCGAGGCTTGCTCATGCCTCGATGGCACTGTAATCAGCGAACGCAGTTCGGTGCCTGGCGCAAGAGTCGATGTCACGTTTCCTATGCGTGCAGTTCTAAGTGATCCGGCGATGCCCATCAAAACCAGTGTCATGACCGACAGCACGGGCAGATTCCACCTTGAGGGCTTAGTTGAAGGTTATGCGACTGTCGTTGTCCTGGCTCCGGGTTTTCAGCAGAGGGAAACCACATTCTCGACCATGTGTGGACCGTGTGGCCGCCTGTACCTCAAGATCCAAACTGGGCACACGATCTCCTTCGCGGTGAAGGACGTCCACGATCACCCGATTCCAGGTGCTTCGGCGCGAGTTCAGTTGGCCAATTCGAGTATGCCAATGGGAAAGGACGAGTATGGAGTGGGCATATGGGTTCCGCAGCCCCGTGGCCAAGCAAATGAGCGCGGGATCATCGAATTCGTAGTTCCCCCGGATACCGGGATATTCGACTGCCGGATCAGTTCGCCCAAATATCAGACCGCTCATATCGCTATTGACCCCAAATCGCCTCCTCAGGAAGTGACATTGCAGGCCGCTCCGCAATTCAAGGGCGTGGTCCTCGCCGATTCAGGAGATCCAGTGCCTGGAGTTGAGGTGACGGTTTTTGAAAATAGCTATTTTGACCGTTCGCCAGCACAGGGTGTTCAGGGATCTCTGCTACTAACGCAGTCCAGAGAAATGATCCAAACAGGGACGGATCTGCGTGGCGGATTCCAGGTTATCCTGCCTTTCTCAAAAATAGGGCGGGTTATAGCAAAGAAGGAAGGATTTCAAGAAACGAGTGTAGAGTTTGGCGGGATGGAACCGGTACGGCCCGTTGAAATCCGTCTCAAATCGCAGGAAACCGGAGTTTTCGGGAGATTGGTAGACTCGGAGGGCCGCCCCGTCACACGCTACTCAGTGATGATTTCATCATCGGCGCCAAACAGAAATATCTATACTCGAGACATTGAGAACCTCGAAGGGCGCTTCCTCATCACGGATATCCCACCCGGCAGCTATGTCATTCGGATCATCATGCCGCCATCCTCCGCTGAAAGTGTGTACACGGATTCTGGAGAGCTTACCTTGAAGAGCGGATTTGTTTACGGTGAAGTCGATTTCCAATCCACGAAGAGGGGAATTATCAAGAAATAGGAATGGGTTCTAATCGCGAGTTGCGGGCGATAAACGGGTATCCCGGAGAAATGGATTTGGCTCTTTCGCCATCTGGTTAATTACGATAACCCCACTTATCAGGAGTTGAGTTCGATGGGCTACTATAAGCTACCGTGGGACAATAAGATACAGTGCTTACAAAACACCACAACCATGACTGTTTAATACTGAAAACGTTAATGCTGACGATTCTTCGAGGCGGTCGAGAAGCTTATGCTAATACAATCCAGGTTGTGATCACCTCTGCATCGCCATGCACCAAATTTTAAGCTTAGGCGGGAAATGAGCCATGAACAATAGACACCGGGAACCGTTGAGAACTTCGATTTCTAGAAATCCCGTCCAGAGTCAGTTAGAGCATCCCGCCACCCAAGATCTGGTACACATTCCGCTCAGGGGCATGATTCCCGCTCCCGGCAGGATTCCGACCGTCGAAAAACCGGGAATGCCTGTGGAAAACTGCATGGCACATCGTGCCACCGTGGCACCCAAGGAGTCCTCACCATGGCACGATGCCACCGTGGCATCCCATGCCAACGTGGTACCTCCTGCCACCCTGGAACGGCTTGCCAACGTGAAAGGAGAACTGCGGCTGCCGAATACGATCGTTTTCAGCCTCTTTCCTACCCTCGATCCTTTCGCGAAAGCCCGTCTATTTTCAGCTCTTCCTTCTCTCGCATGGTTTCAGGCGCGACACCTGCGTGATCGGTCTCGCAAGGCTCGCTGAATCCGTTCGTATGTCGCAGAGAAAGGTCCAAAATGCAATAACTTACCTCGAAAGAAGAGGACTGATCCGCCGGCTCCATCCGATGCTTGGCGGCCAGTCGAAAGGAAACCTCTACCAGGTTCCGATCCTCGACACAGCCCCTGCGCGGTTCGACCGAATCAGGCACTTTCGACGCGGCACGCAATGCCACCCTGGCACCTCGTGCCACCGTGGCTCCGAATGCCACCGTAGCACCCCATGCCACCAATAAAGATGATGATGAATTAAAAAAACAATCATCATCAAAGGACGGTCACCGACTCTCGGTCGTAACTGCCGATGAGAACCACAACGGCGCGGCTGCGCCGCAAGAGAGAAAGACAACCGGGGACCCCGAATTTGTGAGCGTTCGCACGGCCTATGAAAGGGCGACAGGAAACCGGTGGAGCAAGTCGGATACCGGAGCCTACGAAGAAAACCGGCTCGACACAATTCCGGCCGGCAAAATAATCTCCGTTCTGGAAGCGGTCGTCCGGCGAACTCCCACTAAAATCAACAGCTTCAGATATTTCATCAAGGAAATACTGGCGGTGCCCGACGGGCGGAACCGGGCCTGGCAGAAGAAGCAACTCGAGAAAATCGTTCGAAGAATCCGCGGTAATTCTGTCGGCCGGGCAGACTATTCCAGCGTCGATTTGCTCGAAGACGTCAAATGCGCCTGTGCCTGGGAGGGTATCGTCTTCCACGATGATATCTATAACGAAATGGTTGGGTGACATTTGCCAGGCGGCGGTTTACCCCACTTTCCCCTTGTGCCTCAAAATGGAAATGCTTATAAGAACAATGGTTAGAACGTCTCGCGAGAATCGCGGAGTAGAAAGAATGGATCGGCAGGACCTTCTAAAACGCCTCAAAGGTCATGAATGGACCGACGTTGAGTTCAAGGAAGCTCAGCGCGAAGTGCCGAAAAGCGCCTATGAAACGGTTTCCGCTTTTTCCAATACACACGGCGGGTGGCTGGCGTTCGGCATCCGGCAGATGGCTGCAGGTTACGAGGTCGCCGGCATTGCAGACGCAGATAAAGTTCAGGGCGATTTCCCGAGCGATCATCGTGCGGACCATCAAGGAGAACGTGCGGGCTCGCGGCCGCATTCAAAGGTAGTCGCCAGCTGCGGCACCCCTATCCTGGAGGAAACGATGCAAGGGCAAATTCCATCCAAATTCCGAGGCTGGTGGCGTATCGTCGAGACTTCGCAGTGGGTGAACGATGGGCTCAATCTCCTAGGCCCCGCCCTGATCTCGCTGACGGGGACCGCTGACCGGCTGCGGATGCATGCGCTCCTCGCCTACGTCTTCTGCAAGCCCACCAAGTCTGGCGTATCGTTCAATTGGGAGGGGGCATGGGAGTTCGACCAGGTGTCGGGCTCTGGCCGGGTGACGCTTGGCAAGGACGGCCGGCTCAGGGGCGTCATCAGAATCAAGGATGGAGACTCGAGCAAGTTCATTGCCGAGCGGTCGGTCGAGCCGGACGAGCCGATCCCGTCGCCCCCGAGCTACCGAGACAAGTGGCGAAGGCATTGGTGAGTGAAGGAAACGCGATAGCCACGACACGCGAATGGGGTGCGGGTCAGGCACCACATTCGACTCTGAAGCATTGACGAGAGCCGGCCTTCAGAGTATCTTGCAGAGCTATGAACCTACTCACTCTATTGCAGCGTCACGAAGGGAAGACGCTGGAATTCAAGCGCGATCTCTCCTCGCCTGGCAACGTCTTGCGGACGATTGTGGCCTTCGCCAATTCCGCGGGAGGGGTGCTGGTCATTGGGATTGAGGACGAGACGCGCAGCGTTAAGGGGGTTGAAGACCCCCTGGATGTGCAGGAGCGATTGGCTAACATCATCAGCACCGGCATTGCGCCCCCGCTCATGCCGGCCATTGAGATCTTCCCGTGGCGCGATAAGGCGGTCATTGTCGCAGAGGTCTTCCCGAGTTATTCCCGTCCCCATTACCTCGTCGCCGAAGGGGCTGAACTCGGCACATTCATTCGCGTGGGTCCATCCAACCGCAAAGCCGACGAGCCCATGCGCGAGGAGTTGAGACGCACCGTCCGCAATGAGTCCTACGACGAACAGCCGGTGCCAGCGCTGAACTCTGAAGCCGTCGACTTCAGAGCAGCTTCAGAGCTCTTTGCACCCTTCAGAAAACTGGCGGCTGGAGATATGGAATCTCTTCATCTGGTCACCAGGCATCAGAGGCGTCTGGTGCCGACCAACGGCGGGATACTTCTTTTCGGCGTCCGGCGCGAAACGATCTTCCCCGATGCCTGGATTCAAGTCGGCCGGTTCGCGGGAACCACGCGGACCCGCATACTCGACGCCAGAGAGATTCATGACTATCCAGCCGTCGCCATCCCTTTGGCCGTGGAGTTTGTGCAAAAGCACGCCCTGCGGTCGTTCAGAATCGAGGGTGTCCGGAGGGAGGAGCGATCGAGCATCCCTCTGCCTGCCGTGCGCGAGGCCATCACCAACGCCGTCACTCACGCCGACTACAGCCAGCTCGGTGCGCCGATTCGTGTGCTGGTGTTCGACGATCGCGTCGAGGTGGAGAACCCCGGTTTGCTTCCGTTCGGACTGACAGTGGACGACATCCAGAATGGCGTGTCGAAGTTGCGAAACAGGGTCATCGGCCGAGTGTTCAAGGAATTGGGGCTCATTGAGCAATGGGGCAGCGGCATCCGCCGAATGATCGACAGCTGTCGAGAAAACGGGCTACCCGCTCCGGACTTGCAGGAAATAGGCACCCATTTCCGCGTTACGTTCAGGCTGCAGAGAGTGTCGCGAGCAATTGTTGATCCAGTGGAGAGCCACATCCTTGCGGCCATAGAAGCAGGCAAGGGCCTGAGCACCAAACAGGTTGCTGAAGCCGTAGCCCTATCCCCGCGTTCCGCCCGCACTCGGCTCAAAGCTCTCGTTGAGAAGGGACTGATCGTGGAGGTGGGCAGCAGCCCCACAGACCCCAAGCGTGTGTACCTGCCAGTTGAAAGAACTGATCGTCCCGGAGAGGCGGAACAAGCATGAGCGAGTATCAGTACTTCGAGTGGCAGACGGTGAATCGACTGCTGACAGAAGCGGAGCAGGTTGCCGTAGGCCGTCTGTCCAGCCATATCGAGGTGTCGTCCAGCCGAGCCGTCGTCACCTACTCCTGGGGCGACTTCAGACACGACCCACGGCAAGTCCTGGTGCGGTTTTTCGACGCGCACCTCTACATGGCTAACTGGGGTAGCCGCCGGCTGATGTTTCGTTTCCCGGCGGGACTGTTGAGTCGGGAAGCGATCGAACCGTACTGTGTGCGGGATCGGATCACATACAAGACCATTGGCGAGTTTGACGTACTGGACATAGATCTGAGCGAGGAGGAAGGCGGCACATGGATTGAGGGCGAAGGCTCCCTGTCGGACCTGGTCCCACTTCGGAACGACATCTTTCAGGGCGACCATCGGCTCCTATATCTGGCCTGGCTAAAGGCAATGTCGATTCAGGGCACCGAACCGCCGCGTGACCGAAAATCAACGATGCCGAAGCACATGGAGCCGGTAGTCCCACCCGGACTCCGGCAGCTATCCCCAGCCTTGAAGCGATTTCTGGATCAGTTTGACGTTTCTCCCTCTCTGGTCGCGGCAGCGGCCGAGGTCAGTCCGGAGCTGATGGAGATCCCCAAGGCGGACTTCCGTCCGCTGGTGGCTCAACTCTCTCGCGAGGAATGTGACGGCTTTCTTTGCCGCTTTGCACAGGGCGACACGAGCGCAGGCATGGAACTCAAGAAGCGCCTGCTCTCCCTGATGCCGCGCAAGCCAGCCGCGCAAGCAGTCCGTTGGTCCATTGGCGAGTTGCTGAAACGCGCGGACGCGATCGAGAATGCGCGACAGAGGCAGCAGAAAGAGGCGGCGCGCAGGAAGCATACGGCAGAGATGGAAGCCTTGGCCAGTCGCGAGGCGGAAACCTGGCAAGAGGTCGAAGCCCTCGCGGCAATGAAACAACCGAAGCACTATAAGACGGCCGTTCAGTTGCTGGCCAAACTGAAGGAATTGTCCGAATTCCGAGACATGAAGGCCGATTACCGCCAGCGGCTGAACCTCCTCTGTGAACGGTACAGGAACCGCCCCGGTTTAAAGTGGCGCGTTCAGCAGGCGAAGCTGCTCGAATGACCTGCCGGCATGGCGGTAGTTCCCTGTTTTGCAGCCTGCGCACGGACCGCGAGGCCGGCCGCACAAGGCCGCACAAGTCCGTAATGCTCCTATCAGTGCTGGCACTGGCGGAAGCCGGCCGGCTTGCCGATAGCTGCATCCGCTATTCACCCGACCTGCTCGAGATCTTTGCCCGCTCGGCATGCAGAAAAGCAGGATTGCCAGGTCGCCGGATTCACAATTTTCGCCGCGCCGCCGTACGGCGTTCGGAGCATGGTTGCGTGTCACGTTCTGTGTCCATGAAACTGACGGGCCACAAGACCGACGAGGTCTATCGTTGGTATGCCATCGTTTCCCAGAGTGAGCTCGAAAATGCTGCACGGAGGCTAGATGTTCTTGGCCGGGCACGATCCAAGCAAGATGGCGAGCCCACGGAGGTGAGCAAATATGATTGTTGCGTCAACACCCGTATGTTTTCGTGCATCCAAACGCACATTCTCAGTGGGTGCTGGAAAATGTGATGCCCGAGGGCACAGCTATCGGGCACTATGTTGCTGAAAATGCACAATTTCTACTTGCTCACCTCGTCAATTCTCGCCTATCATTGTGGATATGGTTCAAGAATCCTGGCTCAGGAACGCACCTATTGCAGAGGCGCTTCTGGACATCCGCGTGCGAATTCCCCAAGACGTTGACTTAGTACCAGTTAAACCCACGGCCTCTGGCCGTGCGACCCTGACCGGCTAAGCCGTTCCGGCGTGCCGTTTTTTAGGGTACGCTCTCCATCCGGGGAAAGCCCGCATGGGCAGGAGGGAGAGCGTATGTAGGACTTTGAAAGCTTTGAGATCTTGACGCATGTTCCTGGGGACTTCAAGCAACAGATCGTGTTCAAGTTGAAGAGCATTGTCGATTGTGTCATGCGTGAACTTGGGATCGGAATGCGCGTGAACACGCGCACAGGCCCCAACGGGGCCTTCTGATACGTGGTTCGCCCCGCTGTGCGGGGTAGGCCAAAGCCACGCCTTCTAGGCGTGGTCGATTACAAAAACTTGCCAGTTTTCAGAATACCCTCAAGGATCGATATCCCTCAAAACAACAGCGAATGGCCTGGCAGGCATCAGTACAGCTCATCCTCCAGGAACTGGAAAGAAGTCCAGATCATTGGTTCTGGGCTCTTTATGCAATAACTGGCGCTGATCCAGTTGAGTCGGCAGACAGGGGCAGAATTAAAAGGATGGCTGAAGCCTGGATTCGGTGGGGAAAAGAGCAAGGATACGCTTGGTGAGTATTTTTCAGGTCGCATTCCCAAATCTAGTCAAGACCGGCTACAAAATCACCGGCCCTCAGGACCCAACCTACAATTGCATTGCTTGGGCTGCAAATGAAACGGATCGATGGTGGTGGCCGAATCCACTCTATTATTGGCCCAGTGGAATACCACGCGTAGAGAGCCTGGAGGCCTTTGTTCGGGCATTCGGCACAATTGGCTTCAGGGTTTGTAAAGATGCTGTTCTTGAGTCAGGTTTTGAAAAGATCGCAATCTATGCTGATGCGAAAGGCATTCCTACTCATGCAGCCCGACAATTGCCAAACGATAAATGGACCAGCAAATTAGGTGGCCTTGAGGATATCGAGCACACTGAGACAAGCGGGCTCGAGGAATCCGAGTATGGTGCTGTCGCCGTCATGATGAGGCGGCAGGTGGCAACCACATCCTGAATTCCCTCCCCTGACCCGGCTCCAGTGCTCAAGAACGACCGAGCGCATAAGCCTTCGAGCTCTTCATCCCCGGCATGGACAAGGAACTGGATACGACACCGCCAACCGCTCTTCCAACATATTGAAGAAGCCGGAGATCTGTTCCGATTCGCCGTAGCAATCCACGGTGGCTTCTTCGATAAGTTGATCCAGCCGGGCCTTGGCAAGGGCCTTAGCGTCAGTACGGGGAGAGATTTTGCTTTTTTCGGTTTTCGACATTGGCGCCTCGGGTTCGCTTTGCACCGATTTACGGGGTTTTCACGCGGCCGCTCAGTACGGCAGCATATCCGATTTGTATACGGCCCGTCGACCATAGTTGAGAGAAAAGTGCGGATCAAATGGGATAGCGATTCACGCTTGTTCGCAGGCACTCGTTTCGAGGATGGCATCACGATTCTCGGACTCCAAACCGGACGGATCCCGATCGCCAAGCGAGGCCAGGTAGTGGCTTCGCTTTTCCCGATGATTGTATTTGAAGATGGTGTCGATCAATCCCATATGAGGGCGGCCAAAAGCCCGCGAGTAGAGCCTGCTGACCCAGCGGTAGTAGTTTTCCATGCTTTTCATGTTTTGGGGAAGGACGATATGGACCAGGTCATTGAGGCGAGCGTCCGCCCGTTCGTCGAAGAAGCCCTTCAGATTCGCCGGCGGGCCGCCGGGCACCGGTCTGTAAGGCTGCACGAATACATAGGCGCCTGGAAGCGAACGCAGGAAACGGAAGCGATCCACGTCCTGAGCCAGAGTGGTGTTGAAGCCGTACATGCACACGAACTCCACGTTGTCCCGCGGCGTGAATTCGAACAACTGATATTTCCCGCGCACTTCCTCCAGGTTCCGATTGTCCTTCAAGCTGAAGTGATCAACGCGGCGCGTGAAGCGCACATTCGAGCATTGCACGCGTCGAAGGAGCCGTGCGATATCCGCATCGACACAGCGGAGATCCAGTGTCTGGTTGAAATTGACCTGCAGGTTGCGCCGGATCATTTCTTCCAGAAAGCGCTTCGCATCCGGGTGCGCCAGAATGTTGTCGTCCAGCAGTATGAGCTTTCGGCTGCGGCGGGTTATGAGATCGTCAAGATCACTGACCTGGCGGACGCCTCCCTCTTTGGCCGGCACCAGGCAGAAACGGCAACGAAACGGGCATCCGCGGGTTAGAAATCCGATGGCCCGACCCCCCAGTTCCGGATACAGATCGCAATCGGCGGGAAGACTCTCCACAGCCGCGGGAAGGCGCAACTTGATGTCGATCCCGGAGCCGCCCGCTGTCAGCGAGTCGCCAAATGTTTTCTGCAGCTTCGCCAATCGATTCAGGGTACATGATGTTGAAAACACCCCGCTCGCATAGACTCGCTCGACGCCGGCGACAGGAGTCTCGTGCCGCGCCAGTACGACCTTCCTTCCCTGGTCCTTGAAGCAGCGGCTGAGCTTCATTAGCGCCAGGTTCGGCAGGCGGCCGTCCAGGTCTACAAGCAGGACCGCTCCGGCAGGTCTCGCACGAAGTTTGCGGGGACGATTTGAAGGTGCAGGGATGCGCAGGCCGCCGGCCGGAATAGTCGTGGGCAGTCTGCGGCGGGACCGCTGGTCAAGCGTGGCCAGAAACTGGGCACGCGGCAACAGGAGATCCATAAGCCTTGCCCAATTCGGGAAAGTTCGTTCGCTGCAAAGCCGGTCGGGTCGATCGAGCAGTACGAGAGCCGGCATATCCAGGGGCGCAATATTACGTGCATAGGCATCGAGCAGATGCCGCGCCGCGTCCAATGCAATCGCCACTGCCGGACGCTGCTTGGCATTGATCTTCGACCATTCGCTCCTGAAGTCGCAATGCCGTTCCAGCCATGCCCCGGTGTCAATTCCCATCTGCTCCTGGAGGAGAACGGCCAGCCGTCGCAACCCGATTCCGGTCGCCGCACGTTTCCATCGGATCGCGCGGTAATGCAGCCTCATGAGAAATTCCACCGGATCCGTCAGTCTGACTCCGCGGGCGAAAAGGGAACGGAATCGCGTGATGCGGAAATAAGGATCGCGGAAATCGAAGTCATCCGTCCCCTCGTGGCAGATCGAATTGGGGCCGTAACCCAGCAGGAAAAAGGCCGACGAACCGAGCCCGGTCTTTGCCTTCATGACCGGAGCATCGGGCGCCAGCATCCTGAAATCACCATCCTTCAGCGGCATGATTTCTTCACGGCCATCCATCCGGATGCCGGTGGTTGTTGGTCCCTGCTTATATATCGATGCTTTATAGGGAGCGTGGAGGGCAAGGACCAGCTCGAGCTGCAACGGCCGGCTGCGTTCGCGGCGCATCGCCCGAAGGTCAAAATCGAGACGGGGAACGACACGGGTGCCTCCGCAGGCCAGTGCGATCAAACGGAGCATTTCCAGGCCTCGCGGCCCTTCCTCGATGATGGTCCATCGGGCGATCTGGTCGCCGACTCGTTCAATGTTCAATTTGCCGCGGCCACCAACAAGGGCATGGTCGAAATGCATGTTCAGAAAGTGCATGGATTGAACTCTAAGTTACGGGGGCAGGACGCTGCCATTCGCGAATATATAAGTGGACGACGGCTTCCCTCAAATCTACTCGAGGAGGGCTCAAACGTAGGTCCGTCCTATTGCGTCAGCACGAAAGCTTTGCGCGCTCGAGAATTTTCCACAGGTTCTTCCGGCGTTTATGCTTGAGCTTCCATTGCTCGAGGATCTTCTTGCACGCAAGCGGATCGATATCACGCAAGACGGCAAGCCATTCCGCGCAGTTCCGGTAATCCCCGGCCGAGTGCTCAGGATCGGGGACGAGCTGCACTGCGTTGCGCTTCCAGAATTGAATCACCTCCGGGAGCAGTTTGCCCGCACGCAGCCGTTTCAGCCAGGTCTGCCGCAGTGCCGCCACCCGGCGGTCTCCTTCGCGTTCGCGCAAAAGCAGGCGCTGCAGTGCCGGGGAGGCCTTTTTCAGCTCAGAACCGGAATCCAGATCCAATGTCAGGACCGCGAGAGATTTGAATCCACGCCGCGGGGATGTCCTCGTTTTGCCGGTTTCGTCCAGCCAGCGGAGGAGAACGCGGCGGAAAACCGCCGGGCCTTCAGGGCCGGCGCGGGTCGCATCGACCAGGCCCCGAACCCAACCATGGTCAGATTCAGCAAATTCGTCCGTCGCCGACTCCACGCTGCGCACCGCAATCAGCGACTTCCAATCCTCGTAGATCCGCTCGCCCATTGCGTCAAAGCGGGGAGGCACACGGTGGAGCG
>JBEKYG010000026.1:0-15008 GCA_049511215.1 Acidobacteriota bacterium
TTTCCGGCGCGCGAAAAGGGTTCGCTTTAGCAGGATTTCCACGCTTGAATTCCCCAATTCCACTTTCCCTCAGGTTAGAAATACCTTTTAAGCATTTCTCCTTATAAGCATTTCTATTCGGGAGCACAAGGGGAAATCGGGGAAGGAAGGAAATCGGGGGATAACTCGGGGCAGGCAGCCGATTGCCGGGCGGAAGTCGGTTTCTGCGTGGCAGAACACCCGGCAATTGGCTGCCTGCCCCGAGTTCTGCGTTTGCCGCTCGAGATTGCGCGGGTGCTCGGGCACACCTCGGCCGGACAGGCGCCTGGCCGGCATCTGGATGGCTTACCTGCGACGCTGGGCATTATGGCCGAGAGCGGGTGTGGGCGCCCGGCGGAGCACGGGGTGCAGAAGGATCCTTCGCCTTGCAGTGCTCGCTTTCCCGATGGCGCAGGATGCGGTCGGCGATCCATGGGTCTGTAATGAAGGAGACAATCTGCATGCGGGCGCCACAGGTGCACACCAGGGGGTCCACTTCGACGATTTTCCTGAGCAGGCGCGCCCAATTGCTTCCGTTTTCCTTGGAGAAGCCGGAATTGTGCTGCTCCGAGTGTCTGGCTGCCCGCAGACCCTTGGCGGACGTGGATTTCGTGAGTGCCGAGGGCGGGAATCGAACCCGCGCACCCCTTGGGAGGTCCAGGATTTTAAGGCCGAGCCGGCGGCTCGCCACAACATGATCAGAACTTTCAGTTTGTGCCTCTACTGTTTTTCATCCGCATCGTTTATGTGCCAACCAGCTGCAAACATCCTCTCCCGATCCTAATGTCTAAATCATAGATACTGAAGTGTGGTATAGATAATTGATGGGAGCTGTTACTCAACAGCCGCATCGCCACTTTCACGACACGCTATGGAAGAGACGTGCTCAGAGTCATCATTTTCGCCGGCCTGTCTGCTGCGCTGGCCTATGTCTCGCGAGTTTCCCTGAAGGTGCCTCGTTCTCATGGCTTCTACCGGTTCTTTGCATGGGAATGCATTCTAGGCCTTTTTTTCCTCAACTTCATCAACTTTCAACAGTGGTTCGGCGATCCGTTCTCTGTGCGCCAGCTTACTTCCTGGTTCCTCTTGATGGGCTGTATCGTCCCGGCCGTCTGTGGGGTGCATCTACTGCGCACCCAGGGCAAACCGGATGCGCGACGGCGTCGCGATGCGCCCTTGGTCTGGATCGAGAAGACGACCCAGCTGGTGACCACTGGCGCGTTCAAGTACATCCGCCATCCGCTCTACAGCTCGCTGCTTTTGCTGGCATGGGGCGTGTTCTTCAAGCGTCCATCCTGGCTCGGGGGCGGCATGGTGCTGGGCGCGACGGCCTTTCTGGTGGCGACGGCGAAGGCCGAGGAAGTGGCGAATGTTCGCTATTTCGGTGCTGAGTATCGAGCGTACATGCAACGCACCAAGATGTTTATACCGTTCGTGTTCTGACCGGAGCATGATGCAGGAAATTCCGGGCGACGGCGCGGCAGGCCTATGGCGGCGAGCGGGTGATCGCGGTGCTGTTTCTGCTCCGGAACGCGCGAAGCATTTCCGGAAGTGCTCTATCCAGTTAGAAGCGTTCGAACGCCATTGGCCAACCGAGATCGACGGAGAGGCCGCGGAGGTCGGATGGAAAAACGACGTAAAACAAGCGTATTCTCAGCAGCCCCTGCGTCAGAACTTTGACTTTCGTGCCCTGAAGAAAAGGATCTGACGATAAGTGGCACGGATAACCTGTATGGGAAGGCAGAGCTTCCACTTGCCACGAATGGGACAAAAAACTCATACCGCGCACCCGATACGTGTTATTTTCCCACGCTGGCTGGGTTACAGCCCTCGCCTTTAGGCGATGGTGGATTCACTCGATCCGGGATATTTATCGGCTCCATCTGCCGTTCAGCGTCTTGATCGGGCCGGGATGGAAGAACTTCTCCGGTGTCATCACTCCGTCTTTTTTGTACTCCATTCAGTTTTTCATCACGAACTGGACGTTGCGCAGCGCGTCGATGTCGCTCAGGGGATTGCCGGCAAACTGGTTATGCACTGTCTGGCGATTCGTCCATCTTGGAATCGAGGCGCGTGATGCCGATGAGCGCCGTGGCGTCTCAGAAGTCTACCCACGTGCCGACCCGTTTCTCCTTCGCCTGGCGATACAGATATTCGGCTGCTGCTAAGTCCTCGATGCCTAAACCCAGAGCCTTAAACAATGTGATATCCCGGTCTGAAGTGCGACCGGTGGCCTTACCGATCAGGAGTTCCCCGATCTCTCCCAGGATATGATCCGGCCCAATTGCGCCTTCCTTCGCCGCCAGGATGTAATCGCCGGCTTCGTTGAACGTGGATTCCCGAAAATCGACGTAGAGCTTCGCCGCCGCCATGGTTGCCGCATCCACCTCGCGGGCAGACGGCCGGCAGGCGCCGACGACATTCAGATGAGCGCCGTCGGCGATCCACTCCCGCCGCAGCACAGGTTCGCTCGCATTGGTCACGGTAACGATTATGTCGGCGTGGGCACCGCCTGTTCGCTGCTCGGCGCCGCCTCAATGGGAAACGGGTAATGGGAGGACATCTCTGCCGCGAACTGACGGGCGCGTTCATGATTCACATCGGCGACCCTCACCCTCTCGATCGCTCTGACCTCGGCCATCGCTGCCAGGTGCGCTCGCGCCTGCACTCCGGCGCCGAGAATGGCGAGATCGCCCGCATCCTTGCGGGCGAGCAAGCACGTCGCCAGCCCTGATACGGCAGCGGTGCGCATGGCCGTCACCGCTGATGCATTCACCATGGCGAGCAGCTCGCCGGTTTCGGCACTGAAAAGCATGACCGCGCCCTGGTGTGAGTCCTTCCCAATCGCAGGGTTGTTCGGAGAAACGCAGATGGCCTTCAGCCCGTAGGCCGCTCTCTCGCCTCTGACGTAGGAGGGCATTAAAGCCATCATGCCCGATGCATTGGGCGGCTGGATGACCATTCGTAATGGCAAGTGAACCCTTCCCCTGGCGAGAGCCTCCGCCATAACGTCGATACATTTGGCCATGGTCAGCAGTTGGGCTGCTTCATTCTGGTTCAGGATGACGACCTTCATATACCGCCCCGCCTGTTCTCGCAATAGGGACAGATCAGCTTGATGTCTTTGTGCCTGAGTTCGTCGAAGTGGCACGGATACCCACCCTGGCATTTGGGGCAAACAACAATGAAGATTCTGGGCATACTTCCTCGCTACGGTTTTTCGATCACGAACACTTCCCCGCCCTCGCCGACGATGTAGATATCGCCGCCTCGGATCGCGAGGCCTGTCGGGCGTGCGAGACCGGGTACCGCGTGCGCCGCCACGACCGAGCGCGCGGCAAGATCAATCGTCACCAGCGTGCCATACGCGGCGCTGATCGCATACATCCTGCCATCAGCGACCGCGGCCCCGGTTATATACAACTCATCCAGCGAGCGTTTCTCGCCCGAGAACTTCAGTCCGGACTCGGGCGCCATCGTGGGTGAGAACTCTTCTGATAGCGTCAGATCGCGCCCGTCAAAGCGAGAGACCACCAATCGCTTGACCTTGGAGTTCGGCACCGTCACGGTGTAGAGCGATTTCGTCGCCGGGTCGAATGCCAGAGACATCACGTACATCATCCGGGCGCGCATCGTACCCAGGCGCGATCGCGACAACTCGTCAAACTTGTCGAACGACTCCAGGAAGAACCGGAAGTTCTTGCCTGCGTCAGCCTGGTCGTTCTCGCGCAGGATCACGAAGCTCTTGTTCTCGCCAAGCGCCATCACCGTTTTGCTGTCGAGGAACGCCGCTCCGGCAAACTGCCCGAGATCGATCGAGAAACCGGGGTCGACCACGGTACTGCGCAGAACCCGAGTCAGCGATCCGTCGAAGAGATAGACTCCGTTTTGCGTGGTGAGGAAAAACCGATCCGTCCCCGCATCGTAAGCGAGATCGGTCACACTGCCGCGGAGCGGCGCTGCGATCCGCTTCTGCTCCTTGATCGTAAGGGCCGGGAGGTTCGCCAGCGGGCCGGCGCCGGGATCGCCCGAAACCGAGTCCACATCGGGCTTCTCGATGGCCCATCGCCCACGCAGCGAGATTGCCGACCAAGACCACTCGTCCGTGGACCACACCCAGTGCTTCGGGTTGAACGAAAAGCGGATCGGATCGCTCTGTCCCATGAAAGGGGGCGGCCCGGTGCTGGCGAATGCCTGGACCATGTTCCCCGCGATCACCACCAGGAAAACGCCCATCGCGAGCTTCTCCAGCGGGCGCAGCGTCCGCGGCCCCGCGGAGAGGTCCTTGTCCTTGATCAACATGAGGAGTACGCCCATCGTAGCGACGCACACCCAGAATATAAAGAGGGCCCAGGTGTAGGTGTGAGCGCCCAGGATCTCGATGCTGAAACCCTGCCCGACGTCGCGCGCGGCATGCATCCCGGTGTGCCGCAGGCTCATGAAGACACCCCAGGTGCCTATCAGCACGGACAAGCCGATATATTTTGGACGCGGTCCATAGCGCAGCACGAAAAGGCCAATCAGCGCGATGATCGCCATGCCGGTGCGCTGTTCCCAGCACATCACGCAAGGTGAATCCCCATACACGAACCCCAACACGAAGACGGCGGTGCCGATGGGGACAACCGATAGCACCAGCACCGTGATGGCAAGGATGGTATATACAAGGTCACGTCTCATAGAATTCCTCCGTCAACAGCCCCGGCGGCCTCAGTAGTTGACCCCCGGCAAAATGGCCGTCCGTGTGGCGATCAGGAACAGCGCAAACATCAGCAGCACGCTGACAACGAGCAGGCGGAACGCGAGGCGTTCCTTCTCGGGCTTGCGCAATAGGAGATATGCAATGACGAACAAGAGAACGAAGTTCAAGAACTCCACGTGCTCCTCCTATGCCGGGACAATGGCATTCATCCCGGATTCCGTCGACAGCTAGCCCGCACGAAATGCGGCCCAGGCCTGTCGTCGGCCCGTGGTTGTGATGGGACAGCGCGGTTCCTGCGACCGGAATCGCGGGCCCAGTCTATCACCGGGAAGGCTCCGCTTTCAACGCAGGTGTCGATGGAAGTGCAATCAGAAGTGCGACTCAATCCCCATCCCAGCCTTGTAGGGGGACGCAGACTGCCGGACCCGGTCCGTTCATGACGCGCGAATGACCTCGATCGGATTGATTCGCGCCACCCGCCAGGCAGGATAGAGGGAGGCCAAGAATCCCACGGAGAGCGCGATGCCCAGCGCCTGAAAAACAATGCTGGGAAAAGATCCATCGGAAACACCGCCACCATTCTGCCGGTGACGCTCGCCGAGGTCTGGAATCGCCCCAGGTAAAGGCACAGCGTTACATCACGGTCCAGATGGAGGGATTCCGGATGCCAAACGGTGAAACAAGGTGGACTGTTCCCGAGTTTCGCGGACTCATTGCGGTGGCGGGCAGTGCACCAGGATTTGTGAGATCTTCAGGAAGTGTGAATCCGTGGTCAGCACGGCAAGCCCATGCTGCATCGCGCTTGCCGCAATCCAGATATCATTCGTCGGCACCGGTGTTCCTGCAGCCCAAAGAGCGTTCAAAAGAAGTTCGGGGACAGTCACCACAATCCCAAAACTTTTCGGAAATGTTCCCCATCAATCTTGGCCCTGAGAGTTTGGGGATTGTGGTGACTGTCCCGAAATCCAAAGGAATAACCAACGCGACTGTTTTTGCTTTGGAGGGGAATTGCCTGAAGGTATGCGATCGGCGTCAGGCAGCCTCGACCGGTTCGTAGTACAGGACCATCAACTGCCTTGCGTGCAGGGCCAGGCAGGCAAAAGCACGGCCGTCGTTGTCGGTGAACTCGACCTCGAAAGCGTTCGGAGCAAGCAGCTCCACGACGGTTCCCACCTGCCCCCGGCGCAGCTTGCGGTCCGGCAGATCCTCCGTCAAAGCCACAACGTCGAGAAGGCTCGTCCGTCCTATTCGCAGCTGCTGTTATACTGTAGTAATGGATAAATCGGGTAAAAAGATTTTCGGTTTCAATCGCAACGTTTTCTTTTTGGGGCTCGTGAGCTTCTTCAATGATTTTTCGGCGGAGATGGTGCAATCGGTTATGCCGGCTTTTATAACGACCGTTCTCGGCGCGCCGGCGTTTTTCGTGGGGCTCATCGAAGGAGTGGCGGATGCGCTTTCGAGTGCCCTCAAACTTTTTTCCGGATGGTTTTCGGATAAAATAAACCGCCGCAAATTGCCCTCGGTCGTGGGCTATGCGATTTCTGTTGCGATTAGGCCGCTTTTATCTTTAGTCGGCAGTTTTTGGCAAGTGTTTGAATTGAGAGTCGTCGACCGCATCGGCAAAGGATTACGCGATTCGCCGCGCGACGCCCTGATAGCCCAATCCGTGGATAAGAGCGAACTCGGCAAGTCGTTTGGCTTTCACAGGTCGCTTGACACGCTCGGCGCGACGCTGGGCCCGCTTCTGGCTTTTTTTCTTTTGCCGTTTCTGGGAAATAATTACCGCCACCTGTTTCTCGTTGCGTTCTTTATAGGCCTCTTTGCAATTTTCAGTTTCGTTTTTGTTAAGGAAAAAAGAACAGTCGCCGGCGGACAAAATTCGTCCGTGCCGCCCGTGGCTGAAAAACCGAAATTGAATTTCGCGCTCCTCAAAGAAAACAAAAAATTCGCCCTGGTAGTTTTCTCTATATTTGTTTTCGGCATGGGTACTCTGCCGATTTTGCTAGTTATTTTGAAGGCGAAGGAAGTCGGATTTCCGGTGGCGGCCTTGCCTTTTGTTTATTTCATCTACAGCTTAGCTTTTGTTCTGACGGCGATTCCGCTGGGGCGGCTTTCGGACAGGATAGGCGAAAGAGCCGTGATTGCCGGAGGGTTCTTGGTCGCAGCTCTTTCATATTTCGGCCTGGCCCGCGTTCCGAGCAAGTGGGCAGTTTTATTTTTCGTCGCGCTCGGTTTGTACTCGGCGGCCACCGACGGCTTGGAGCGCGCGCTGGCCGCGAAGCACCTTGCGGATAACGTCTTGGCAACCGGCCAGGGATTTTTGAATATGGCTATCGGCTTCTCGTCTCTTTTTGCCGGTGTCATCGGCGGCCTTTTGTGGACAAAAATCAATTCGTCGGCCGCCCTGATTTACGCCGGAATTTTTTCGGTTATCGGCCTTGTCATTTTCATTCATGTGACGTCGGAACGGAACGGACGTAAAGGCGGCCCAGTTTAAGAGATTGATGATAATTTTGATTTCGGAATTGATGCTTTCGCTTGTCGTTCTGGCCGCCGGCAGGCTTCTGTATCACCTCAAGCGCCGCTGGCGCGACGGAACCACCCACATGATTTTCGAACCCCTCGAGCTGGTTGAAAAACTCGCAGCGCTGGTGCCCCGGCCTCGTTTCAACCTGGTTCGGTATTATGTGGCGCACCGATTTATGTGGAGTTTCGCCCGATAAGGCACGCAAACAAAGGCTCGCGGGCCTAATCGCTCCACATAATAAATCAGAGAGATTCCAGGAATGCGAGCACCTCATCAGTGGGTTGATAAGGCGCTGGTGTGGTCTTGGGTGTATCACATTTTTCAAGTGCCCGTCGCTTCATCTCCAGGTCAGCCTCCATATATTGGTGAGTCGTATTTAGGGAGGCATGACCGAGCCAAGACCGGATAGTGATGGGATCGACTCCCGATTGGAGCAGGCCCATCGCCAGTGGGAGACACAGAGTGCGTGGGCTGATCGACCCAGTTGTTCCGACCATTGGCCTTGTCTTGGTTATGACGGATACCGTTTGGCGAAGAATGTAGATAACGCTGAAGCGCGAGAGGCGCCTGCCTCGTGCATTTACGAAAACAGGAGCCTGTGGCTGGGAGGCGACTCGACGTTCCTCGAGCTAGGCACGCAGCACTGCAGCTGTATCTCGCGCGAGGGGCACGATGCGCTGCTTGGCACCCTTCCCACGCAAAAATATTTGCAAGGGCCACTCGAAGGTGAGATCTCCCACGTTGACGCCGATGGCTTCCGAAACGCGATCAACCGTCGTGACGTCGACAGGCTGTGTCGACTCATGACTGACGATCACCTGTTCGTGGACTTCAGGGGAGCGCAATACCGCGGTCGAGAGACGATGCGTTCGGGTTGGCTTGGCTATTTCTCCACGGTTCCCGACTACACGATCGAAGTGCAGGAAACTGTTGCCGATGGTCCGGTCGTCATCGTCGTCGGTATGGCGCGGGGCACTTACTCACCTGATGGCAATCTGGACCCTGCTGATCGGTGGAGCACCCCCGGGGCTTGGCGGGCAGTTGTGGCTAACGGGGACGTCGCCGTCTGGCAGGTGTTCGCGGACAATGAGCCCATTCGTCAGATCATGCGCAGGTACGGCAAGGAAACGGCCCAGCGGTTCCACCAGAGGCGCGCACATATGCTCATCCTTCGCCGTAGACCTGCATCGAACCCATGGGTATAATTCCGTCAACCTTTGCGAAGGACAAGTTCGAGGGAAACTGGCTGGACTCCTCGAACGAGGCAACTGGCCCAAAGTTGAAGTGGGTCCGGGCCAACCCATAGTGGCCGGATTGCCACCCTACTCACAACGCAGAGCGATCACCGGGTCGACCCGCGATGCTCTCCTGGCGGGCACATATGCGGCAAGCATTGCCACAACGGCGATAACAATCACCGATACAGAGAGCGTGACGGGGTCGAGAACCGCCAGGCCGTACAAGGAATTTTGTACGAAACGTCCGCAGGCAAACGCGACAGGAGTTCCGATGATGATGCCGAGAGCCACGAGGAGCATCGTCTCGCGCAAGACGCTGCCGAGAATTCGTCCCTGCGGTGCGCCGAGAGCCATACGAATTCCGATCTCGTGGCTTCGGCGTTCGATAGCATAGGCGAGCACTCCATACAATCCGATCGAGGCCAGCAGCAGCGCAAGAAGGCCGAAGAAACTGGACACCTGCGCGATCATGCGCTCCCGGACGAGGGAACGGTCCAGCAACTCAGTAAGGCTCCGGGCGCTCAGGATCGGAACCGCGCTGTCGACCTCCTGGATCCGGCGGCGCACAACGGGAAGCAGGTTTTGCGGGTCGGCAAAAGCCCGGATTTCATAGTACGCTGAAGGCGGGATCTCGCCGAGCGGATGGAAAAAGGGGACGTAGAACCGTCTCGGAACGTCCTCCCGCAATTGGTGATCCCTGGCGTCTCTGGTGACTCCCACGATCTCGAAGGTGGCGCGGGTATCTGGAAACTCGTCCGTGACATGTTTGCCGATGGGATTGCTTTGACCGAAATAGAACTTGGCAAACGCCTCGTTGACAACGCAGACCTGGCTTGAAGATATCGTATCCTGCGCTCCTATTTCGCGCCCGAGCAGAATCGGAATGCCGATGGCAGAAAAATAATTCGGTCCAATCTCATCGAAGCGTGCTGCATTATCTCCCTCCTTGTCGGAATGGAAGCCCTCGACCGTTATCTGATCCCCTCCTTCCGTTCCGCTGAATAGGCCGTTCTCGGACAACGTGACGCCGCGAACGCCGGGAATCGACTTGAGGTTTTCGAGCACTCTCTGATAGAAGCCCGCGCGTGCCGAGCTGTCATATCCTCCCGAGATTGCATCGACGCGCACGAGCAGCAGGCTCTCGCGGCTATAACCCAGTTCAGCGAGATGCAGGTTGCGCAACGTGCGCACAAAGAGGCCCGCGCCGAGCAGAAGCAGGAGAGAGATCGCCACCTGACCGATCACGAGCAGCTTGCCCGTGTTCAGGCGTGTGCTGCCGCCGGCCACACTGCGGGCGTTTTCCTTCAGCGTGCTATTGACATCGATCCTGGTGGCGCGCAGCGCCGGGACAAGGCCGAACAGCACGCCCGTCAGAACCGATACCGTGGCCGTGAAGGCGAGAACGCGGCCATCAGGCGCCACTTCCAAAGGAATCGGATTGGATGCGGGCGATGCCAGTTGCACCAAGAAGCGGGCGGCCCAGCAGGCGAACAGCACTCCAGCGCCGCCACCGATCCCGGCCAGGACGCAGCTTTCCGTCAGCAGTTGTCGGACCAGCCGTCGCCGCGTGGCGCCGAGCGCGATGCGCACGCCGATTTCCTTTTGCCGCGCCGTTGCACGCGCGAGGAGAAGATTGGCGACGTTGGCACACGCGATCAGCAGCACCAGAGCGATTGCGTCAAGAACGCGACCGTCTGAAGTACCAACTGGACCTTGCGCGACGGGCTGCAAAGCGTCAGGCCGCGCCATTCTCCAAAGGTGAACCGAACGTCAATCCGAAACGGCCCGGCCGTAAGCCTGGAGTCAAATACGGCCGTAAGGGCCACCGACCCATTCCCCTGACCGTGGATGAGGAAATACAGGTTCCATTGCCGGACAGTAGTCCCTGCTGCGGAGGCGACATTGAGAATCGGCACGTGGAGGACCAGTATCAGACCGAGATCGTACGCAAGACCAAGGTGACCCGGTTTCGTGTCCATGTCGGCAACTGTGTGAAGTGCGGCAAGAGAATCCAGGGCCGAGATTCGCGCCAGACATCCGATGCCATGGGGGCGGCTGCCTCGCAAGTGGGTCCAGAAGCGCTGTCGTTGGCAGCGATACTGAATAAGGAGCTCGGCATTCCCCTGGGCAAGACCACGATAGTTCTTGATAAAGCCTTTGGTCTGAGGCTGACACCGGGCGGCTTGAGCCAAGCCCTCGCGCGCATGGGAGCAAACTGCGAACCAACCTACGAGGATCTCCTCTGCCAGGTTCGCGCCAGTGCCAGCGTCACCATGGACGAATCGGGCTGGAAAGTTGGAGGATGCCTCTGGTGGCTCTGGGCGGCGGTGACAGAGGACACTACCGTCTATGGAATTATGCCAGGCCGCGGCTACGATGAAGCGGTCCGCCTGCTGGGCCCGGAGTTCGACGGGTTCCTCGTTCACGACGGCTGGAGTGTCTACTACAAATTCACGGCAGCGTTTCATCAGAGCTGCACGCGGCATCTGATCAATCGCTGCAACGAAATGCTGGAGAGCGCATCGCCTGCAGCCGTAGCATTCCCTCGCAACGTGAAGGCGATCCTTCTGAAAGGTCTCGATCTCCGCGACCGTTACCTCGAGGGGGAGATTTCGGATCGTGGTCTGGCATCTGCCGCAGGTAGGCTTGAAGCCGATATGGAGCGGCTGCTCGGTCCGAACTATCGATCTGAACCGAACCGCAGGCTTGCAAAACATCTTAACCATGAATTCGAATATCTGTTCACATACCTGAAGTGCCCGGGGTTGGAGGCGACCAACTGGCGCGGTGAACAGGCGATACGTCCAGCCGTCGTAGCTCGCAAGGTCTGGGGAGGTAATAGAACCGAGAACGGCGCACACATCCAGGAGGTTTTAACCAGCGTCTTACGCACGAGCCGTCAACGAGGCGTCGACGCATTGCCCAACCTTGCTGCGCTTTTGAGATCCCCAAAACCCTACGTCCTTGAATTTGGCTCACTACACCCTGCTCGCCGCTGAGTGCTCGCCAACCCGCTAAACAATTACGCCAGGGATTCCGTGTCGCGCCTCACGTCTCAGCAAGATTCGGGGACACTTCTGTATATGTCGCCGGAGCAGTTGCTGGGCAAGACCAACGCGGCGAGCGATATTTATTCCCTGGGTGTCGTTCTCTACGAGATGCTTTCAGGGGAGCCGCCGTTCCAATCCGGAGACATCCCTTATCAAATCCGCGGGGTCGCGCCGGTTTCACTGGACGGGGTCTCTCCACAGCTGAATGAAATTGTGATGAGGTGCCTCGAGAAGAAGCCGGAGCGACGATTTGCCTCCGGGGGGGAACTGAGAAAGGAGCTGAAGCGGCTCCAAGATCGAAAATCAGCAGAAGAGCCGAGCAGAGCGGCGGCGGAACCGCAGAAGCGCGTCGAAAATGTGGACGTGGGGAAACAACCCGAGCCCTGCCCACCGTCTGGTCTTGACGACATAAAGGAACTCATCGAACGCGCCGAACGTGGGGATGTGCGTGCTCAACTCGACCTCGGCGTCAGGTTCAGGGACGGACCAGGAGAAGTCAAGGATGGCATGGCAGTCAAGTGGTTTCAGGCAGTCAAGTGGTTTCGCAAAGCGGCCGAGCAAGGGGACGCAAGGGGGCAAGCCCACCTCGGCCGCATGTACTCTGAGGGCTGGGGAGTGCCTCAAGACAATATTGAAGCACTCAAGTGGATCCGCAAGGCCGTTGAGCAGGGGAGCGCGCTCGGACAAACCAACCTGGGCTGGATGTACTTTTACGGTTGCGGCGTGCCTCAAAACGATGTCGAGGCAGTGAAATGGTATCGCAAAGCCGCCGTGCAGGGATTCAGCCGTGCGCAAGGCAACCTGGGATGTATGTATAGAGATGGCAGAGGAGTCGCCAGGGACGATGCACAGGCAGTTCAGTGGTTTCGTAAGTCTGCCGAGCAAGGGGACGAACTGGGACAAGCCAGCCTGGGCTTTATGTGCTTAGAGGGCCGTGGCGTGCCTCAGGATGATGTCGAGGCGGCCAGGTGGTTTCGCAGATCAGCCGAGCAGGGTTATGCGCGCGCCCAACACAACCTCGGTATCATGTACAGGGATGGAAGAGGAGTGAGCAAAGATGATGTGCAGGCAGTAGCATGGCTTCGCAAAGCCGCTGAGCAAGGGGACCCGCTTGGCCAGCTCAACTTGGGTTGGATGTACTATCAGGGGCGTGGTGTGCCTCAGGATGATGCTGAGGCTGCGAAGTGGTATCGAAAGGCTGCCGAGCAAGGAAACGAAACCGGACAATACAATCTGAACGCCATGAAACAGAAATCTCCCCCCTAAGATATGCTCCCTACTCCACCTGGACTTAGATCTAGACCTCGACGTGGATTTGGACGATCCTGCCCGACATGAACTTTCGCAAGCAAGACGACTTCCCAACCGCCCTCTGTTTCTTGCCGCTTTCAGTCGCGCTCTTTAGAATGTATCGAGTACAAGAATTTACAAATCCATATCCAGGTGGGGTAGCGCCGCAAGTTAGCGTTTATGGGATCGCGCCGCTGGTGAAGCGCCGCTACGAAGCACTGTCCGATAACACGGCGCGAGCTTTCATGATGGTACTCGAAGCTAGCGCTGCGAAAGAGTGGACAGTAAATTCAATATGGGTTGGAGTCCTTCTGGGCTAATGGTGTAGATTTTCATCAGGTAGCGTCTGCCTTCAGGCAGTTCGAGTTCCTCATCCTTTATGATCATCCATCCAAGCCCCGCCATTTCGGACCACAGAGCTTCGTTGCGACTGCCCGGAGCGGTCGTCATATTACTTCCCGGAGTTTTTGAACTCGCCTCAAGAACGGAAATATCCGCCGCACTCATCTCCCGCATGCGCTGCAGGAGAGCTTCTATCTGCGCCTGGGTCACCATAGCTTTCCCACCTCTCTACGATGAGGATCGACATTCCGCGCAAGAGTTGCAGCTGTTTTAATGCCGGCTGCGGTGATGAGGACAGATGAGCGGACGCCTTGTCGCGGACCTCGATCGGCAACGCGGCTCGCCCTTCCTATCTGCTCGACCGCCTTTCGATCGTCAACCTGGGAAGTCTTGGCATGCCAATGGATGGTAACCCACGCGCATGGTGGGTGCTGCCGATGCCAATGGAGGCTTCCTTCATTCGGCCTGGCGGTGTGCCGGAACGTCATCCTATAATAAGACCTAATGCAGCCGCGCAGACCCGTTTACTATCACGCAACCAAGACGATCGGAAACGCTTTCTCCATCCTTTCCGACGGCTTCCGTGTATGGTTTGATGACCAAGAGATTGGCCGCTATGCCATCGGGGGAAATCTGGGCATTGGAGTCTACTTCTCTGAGGACTTCCGCATCGCCCTGTGGTTCGGGCCGATCCTCTTCGCCGTTCATACCATTCCTGGTACACGCATTCTCGACGTTTCGGAGCCTGCTTCTCCTTCTGTGCTCGACTCGCTGAGCCGCGAATTTGGACACAATCTCTTCCGAGAACCTTTCTGGAAAGCAATTCCGCCGAACAAGCGCTTACGCGGAGATGAACTGGTCGCACTCGTCCAGCATCACTACCACGCGGTGTGGGGAAAACCAGCAAGCCGCACCTGGAATCCCACGAGGAAGCGGAGCAGTCACCAGCTCGACCAACTCCCGAAGCTCTTACGCCGCTGTGGATATCACGGTTATGGCCATCCCTCCACCGACAACGGATACGTGATTTTTGATCCAGCCCGGCTCAAGGTCGCCGAACTCGTTTCTGTGGTGCCGTCCCAAGAGTATAAAAAATACTGGGATAACGATTTTAAGGAGTTTACAACCGCAGAGCAGCTTCGAGCGGCGTTCCCGCCCATTCTTCCTCCCCGATTGAAGCGTTAACTCGCTTTTCCCGCCAGATTTCTACTGCGGCGTCGGATCCTGGCATGGGCGGGGATGCAGACATTGGCATGCACGCTGAAGAATGAAATTGTCGCCCAACGCGGCCATGGCTAGCTGAATCCGCAGCTCTCACGCAATTGACTCGGCCGCCGAAGACTGGCACTTTGTCCAGATACGGGTTTCGAGGAGATCAGGACGGTGACATGGCATCTCCGGGAGGACATCTCCCATAACAGGACTTCGGGGGCAAAACGGGGTCGGACCACGGCAAGTTGAATGATTCCCAAACGATGCCTCTCAGACATACCCTTAAAACCGGGCTTGCGCTCGATTTTCGGGCCTGTTTTTTCGTTGTAAGGAATTCCCCCGGCGACCGATCCCGTGGGTGGCAACCTGAAGACCGAGAACGGATTCGGAACGTGGGGCCAAGTGGCCTCGAAGACCGTGCCGCATCGGGAAGGCGCTTTGAGTTATCCGGTCAGCTACACTTATGGCGGGCTCGGCTGGGTCCGCAGCATGAATTTTGCGGAAGGGGGGAGCGTTTCCTATTCCTATAATCAGAACCATGCCACGGTGACCAATACCGACGGGCGCAATCGGCGCTATGTCTACCAGGAAGACGGGAAGAGTGCCCAGGTGCTGGAGGAGGACGATAA
>JBEKYG010000027.1:0-14496 GCA_049511215.1 Acidobacteriota bacterium
CTTCGAAGTTGCCATGGGCGCCTCCATGTGCGGCAAGAGAACCATGGCGATGATGAAGCACGTGGGGGTGAACGTTGCCCTGGACCCCTTGATGTCGGCGGCATATATGGGAGCGGTCGGCGGATTGGTGTTGGTCGATGCCGATGATCCCGGGCAATGGAGTTCACAGACCGAGCAGGACAATCGCTACATTGCCGAGCTGGGCTATATCCCAGTGTTGGAACCATCCTCTCCTCAGGAAGCGAAGGACATGACGGCGGATGCATTCCATCTGTCCGAGGAATTCGGGCACATCTTCATGGTTCGGACGGTTACCAGGATCAGTCATGCACGGGGCGATGTGCGGTTGGGTCCAATCAATAAGGAGAACCGGGAAGGAGTGTTCACCCGGGATCACCGCTTCGTATGCATCCCGGTGTGGTCGCGGAAAAACCGGATTCTCATGCTCGAGAGGTTTGCCAGGGTAAAGGAAGCGGCCGATGGGCTGCCCTATAACCAGCTGAGGCTGGTTGATGGCGCCAAGATCGGCATTATCGCGTGTGGCATATCTCACGGATACACCTTGGAAGCGTTACGCTGGCTCGAGCTTGAAGACAAGGTGTCGCTCCTCAAGGTCGGCACGCCCCATCCCCTGCCGGAGAAGCTGGTCAGGCAACTCTTATCCTCGGTGCCGGAAGTCCTGGTCATCGAGGAGCTGGAACCGTTCGTCGAAAACCACGTCAAGGTCATTGCTCAGGAGCAGGGCATCAACGTAAAGATCCACGGCAAGGATCTGGTGCCGATACGGCTGGAGCTGTCGACTCGCAAGGCCAGTGAAGCCATTGCAAAGCTGGCCGGCGTCAGGCTGCCGATCGATTTTGCCGGTCTCGACAAGCTAAGTGAAGAAATTGCGCCACTGCTCCCCGTGCGGCCTCCGACGCTGTGCGCCGGCTGCCCGCACCGTGCAAGTTTCTATGCGCTCAATTCCGCCACGCGCAAAGTCAAAAGAGATTTGGGTGAACGCATCTACACGGGCGATATCGGCTGCTATGCCCTGGGCGCATATCCGCCGCTGAACGCGGATGACACCGCCGTGTGCATGGGGTCAGGTTTCGGGACCGCGAATGGGATTGCTCGCGCGGTGAAGAACCCGGTCATCGGGCATCTGGGCGACTCGACGTTTTTCCACTCGGGGATTGCCCCGATGGTGAACGCCGTGTTCAACAATACCAATATCACCATGCTGGTCCTGGATAATTCGGCTACCGCCATGACCGGGTTCCAGCCGCATTCCGGAACGGGTTCGACTGCAATGGGTGCTGCCAGCCCCCAGCTCAAACCGGAGGACGTGGCTCGCGCCTGCGGAGTCAAGTTCGCGGAGGTGGTTGACCCGTTCGACGTGCAAAAGACGATCGACACGATGCAGCGGGCGATTCGGTTCGAAGGCCCGGCCGTAGTCATCACCCGCAGGCTGTGCGAGATTGTCGAGCAAAGAGAACGAAGAAAACGCGGTGAGGCGGTCGTGCCCTATGGGATCGACAGAGAGGAGTGCAACGATTGCCTGGCCTGTATCAAGTTGCTCGGCTGCCCGGCAATCGTCCTCGAAGAGGGCAAGGTGGTCATCGAAGAAGCGCAGTGCGCCGGGTGTGGGGTCTGTGCCTGGATTTGTCCGAAGGACGCTATCAAAAAAGATGCGGGTGAGGAATATGGCAACGCCGTCTAAGGAAGTGAATATCGTGATCTGTGGAGTTGGCGGTCAGGGTGTGGTGCTGATGTCGGAGCTGTTGGGTCATGCGGCGGTTCAGGATGGGCTCAAGATCCTGGGTTCCGAGGTGCTTGGCATGGCACAGCGGGGCGGGCCCGTGTTCAGCAACATACGAATCGGCAGCGATGTATACGCGCCCCTCACCCCCGAGGGCAAAGGCGATCTCATGGTTGCCGTCGAACCCAGCGAGGCCTTGCGCAACATCACGTTCCTCTCAAAGTCCAGCCTCGTCGTGCTGAATACTAGAAAGGTGATTCCATATACGGTGTCCAGCGGGGAGAGCGGATATCCGAGCCTCGAAGTAATCATGGCGAGGCTGAATCAGGCAGCGAAGAAGGTGATGGTATTGGATGCGGCTCATTTGGCCGAAGAAGCGGGCCACCTGCAGTCTACCAATGTCGTCATGCTGGGGGCGCTGTTCGGGACCAGGCAGATGCCGATTCAAACGGAAACGATCAACCGAACGATTGCCGAACGATTTTCTCCGAAGGTCGCGGATGTGAACATCAGGGCATTCGGCCTCGGTTATGAGGCGATCCGGAAAACAATTTCCTGTGAAGAATGCTTTAAAGAAGGGGCCATGAATTAAAAGAGGGGTGAGCGATGAAAATTGCGGTTTGTACCAAGTACGTGCCTGACACCGCCATCAAGGCCAAAGTGACTGCTGACGGCCGGAACATTGACGTGGCCGATGTCTCCTTCGTGGTTAATCCTTACGACGAGTATGCGGTTGAAGAAGCGCTCCAGATCAAGGACAAGCAGGGTGCGGAGGTGATCGTCATCGGTGCGGGCAGCGAGAAGGCAACAGCAGGCCTGCGGACGTGCCTTGCGATGGGAGCCGATGCCGCAGTCCTCGTCAAAGACGACTCCCTGGAGAACGCCTCTTCCTTTACCGTCGGCTCCGTGCTGGCGCGCGTTTGCTCGGAAGTCAAGCCTGACCTGATTCTTTTCGGCAAAAACGCCATCGGTGCGGACAACGGCCAGGTGCCGGCGGTGGTGGCCGAATTGCTCCAACTGCCCCAGGCGTCGGTTGTGGTGAAGCTGGAAATCCACGATAACAAATTCCGTGCCGACCGAGAAATTGAAGTCGCTCACGAGATCGTGGAAGGGAGCTTGCCGGCTGTAGTCACGGCGCAGAAAGGGCTCAACAACCCGCGCTACGCTTCACTGAAGGGAATCATGGCGACGAAGAAGAAACCGCTACAGGTCCGCACTCTGGATTCGCTCGGGCTTGCGCCCGACGACCTGCAGCCGAGAGTTGCGGTCCAGCGGGTGACGCTGCCGCCGTCGAGACCGCCGGGGAAAATCCTGACCGGGGAAGTTGCGGAAGTGGTTCCCGTGCTGGTCAAGTTGCTGCGCGAGGAGGCGAAACTAATCTAAACGAGTGGGCGCCGGAATTCGCGCGTGTTCCCGAAATTCCCAAGAGGAGGAAAGTGATGGCACAGGGGGTCCTGGTTGTTATAGAAAAGCCGCAGGGAAAGTTGAAAAAGGCTTCGCTCGAGGCGCTTTCGGCGGGCCGCGGGATTGCGGACCAAGCGGGTGAGCCGGTTGCGGCTTTATGCATCGGTGCGTCTGATCCGCGGGTGGCGGAGTTCGGCGCAGACCGGGTATTTGTCGCCCGGCATGAGCTCCTCGACGCGTACTCGTCCGAGGGGTACTGTTCGACCCTCGTGCAAGTAGCCGGGCGCTTCCAGCCGCGGCTTATCCTCGGTGCCGCCACCGCAATGGGAAGAGACTTTCTCCCGAGGGCGGCAATGCGCATGCGCGTTGGATTGGCGCAGGAATGCACGGAGTTGAAAATCGCCGCAGGAGAGCAAATCGAGTGCGTGCGCCCGATTTTTGCCGGCAAGGCATTCGCAACGGTGCGGCTGACGCGGGTTCCTGCCATGGCAACCCTGCGGCCCAACGTCTTTCCATTGGCAGAGCCGAAGCCGGGGCGAACTGCGGAAACAGTGGAATTCAAGCCGGAACTGGATCGATCGCAGATCCATGCATACGTGATTCAAACCCAACTGGCCCAGGGTCAGAAGCTGGAGCTGACGGAGGCGAACATCATCGTGTCAGGCGGCAGAGGAATGAAAGGCCCCGAGAACTTTGCGATGATCCAAGGACTTGCCGATGCGTTAGGGGGTGCCATGGGCGCGTCGCGTGCCGCGGTTGACGCCGGCTGGATCGATCACCAGCACCAGGTGGGGCAGACAGGCAAAACAGTTTCCCCGACGCTTTACATCGCTTGGGGGATCAGCGGAGCGATCCAGCACCTGGCCGGCATGTCTTCCTCGAAATACATCGTGGCCATCAACAAAGACCCCGAAGCTCCGATCTTCAAGGTCGCTGACTACGGCATCGTAGGGGATCTATTCACCTGCGTTCCTGCACTTACGAACGAGGTGAAATTGCTGAAGGGGTCATAAACCTGGATTTCCTCCGCAATCCATGCGGGAACCATCAAAACTCAACACCAGGACGCAAAGACGCAAAGAAATCAAGGATTAGAGCTTTTGGCACCTTGGAGTCTTGGCGTTAAGTTTTGGTTGCGGCTAGGCTGCTCCCGCTGGTTGTGGGTCGAAGTTTCAACGAGGTCTGATGTCTGAGGTCTGAGGTCTGAGGTCTGAGGTGTGATGTCTGAGGTCTGAGGTCTGAGGTCTGAGGTCTGAGGTCTGAGGTCTGAAAAGGGGGTCGACACGAAATGGCGCAAATCATCGTGTTCGGCATAGTCCTCGTTGCGTCGCTCGCGTTTTTTGCGCGCAGCTGTTCGCGGCTGATTCAGTGTCTTGCGCTCGGCAAGAAGGACGATCGGTTCGATCATCTCGGCACGCGGATCAAGAACGTGCTGGTGGTGGCGTTCGGGCAGACGAAGCTGCTGCGTGAGCCGTTCGCGGGGCTCATGCACGTTTTCATTTTCTGGGGATTCATCATTCTACTGACTGCAGTCCTCGAGGCCATACTCGAGGCGTTTGTCCCCTCCTTCACGCTGGGTACGCTCGGCCCCATCTTCCCGCCTCTGGCAGTGCTGCAGGAGCTGCTCGGCGTGCTGGTGGCCATCTGCTGTCTGGTGGCCCTGGCTCGCTGGCATTGCGCTCCGCCCAAGAGGTATTTCGGCCGTGAGGTGACCGGACGCGTGCGTAAGGACGCGACGCTGATTCTAACGCTCATCCTGATCATTATCATTTCAATGTTCGGAACCAACGCCGCGCGCATGGCATTGTCGGGGCAGCTCAGCGGAGCCCGATTCCTCTCCGTCCGACTGGCGCCGCTTTTCGCGCACACCGAGGGTGAATTCTGGTACCAGTTTTTCTGGTGGATCCACATTCTGGTGGTTTTCGGGTTTTTGACCTATCTTCCCCACTCCAAACACCTGCACGTCCTGACGTCGGTGCCCAACGTTTTCTTCGCCTCGCTCGCGCCCCGCGGCCGGTTGGGCAAGCTGGATCTTGAAGATGAAAACGCGGAGAAATTCGGTGCCGAGGACATTCGCGACCTGACCTGGAAGCAGCTGCTCGACGGCTTTACCTGCACGGATTGCGGCAGATGCGCCGCGGCCTGCCCTGCAAATAGCACGGGCAAGGCTCTGAGCCCCCGCAAGATCATGATGAATATCCGCGAGCGCACGGCAGAAATCGGGCCAGTTCTCTGCGCAGGCGCGGCCGGCAACCACCAGGAGCTGCTCGCGCATCGGCTCCTCGGCAACTTTGTGGCCGAGCAGGAACTATGGGACTGCACCACTTGCCGCGCCTGCATGGAAGAATGCCCGGTCAGCATCGAGCACATCCCGGCAATCCTGGATATGCGGCGCTTCCTGGTGTTAAGCGAATCCCGCTTCCCCGCAGAGCTCGCAGGCACGTTTAAAAACCTCGAAACCAACTTCAACCCCTGGCCTTTCAGTTACGAATCGCGCATGGATTGGGCCCAAGGACTTGATGTCAAGACCATGGCGGAAACACATGGAGAGGGCATCGATCTTCTCTATTGGGTGGGATGCGCCGGATCCTACGACCAGAGGTATCAGAAAGTCAGCCGTGGCATGGTCAAACTTCTGAATGCCGCCGGCATCCGGTTTGCTGTCCTCGGGCTCGAAGAAAAGTGCAACGGCGATCCCGCTCGCCGCGCAGGCAATGAATATCTGGCCCAGATGCTCATTACGGAAAACGTGGACACGCTGAATCGCTACCAGGTGAGGAAAATCGTAGCTACCTGTCCTCACTGCTATAACACGCTCAAAAACGAATTTCCACAATTCGGAGGCAATTTCGAGGTCGTGCATCACACGGAGCTGCTGCAGGACCTGGTGAAATCCGGCCGCCTGCGGGTTTCGAAGAAGATCCGGGAAAGGGTCACGTTCCATGACTCCTGCTATATCGGGAGATATAATGATAATTACGAAGCTCCCAGAAACCTGCTCGGTGCCGCCGGCGCTCAGGTGGTCGAGATGGAACGATCACGAGACAAGGGATTCTGCTGCGGTGCGGGCGGCGCGAGAATGTTTATGGAAGAAAGGGAGGGCAAGCGCGTGAACGTCGAGCGGACCGAAGAAGCGCTCAAGCTGAATCCGAAGGAGATCGCGACCGCATGTCCCTTCTGCATGACCATGCTGATCGACGGACTGAAGGCTAAAGATGCCGATGAACGGGTTCGCGTGCGCGACGTCGCCGAAGTGCTCGCGGACGCCCTGATTTAGAGCCGAGACATCAGAGACTCGAGCAATGGAGGTAGTATGCGATTTCGCATCGACGCAGACGTTTTTCAACTATTCCCGCAGTACTGCAGGGGACTCGTGGTCGCTACCGGAATTGACAATAGCCGGCCGTGTCCGGAAATCGAAAAACTCCTGAGGGAACAGGAAGAAAGGGTCCGGCTGGACCCCAACGTCGATCCTGCGACGCATCCCCGGCTCCAGGCTTGGAAGCAGGCCTATCTCAAGTTCGGAGCCAATCCCAACAAGTTCACGCCGTCGATTGTGTTTCTCGCCAAGCAGGCGAAGGCGGGCAAGCCGTTGCGTTCCATTTCACCCGTGGTCGACGTGTTCAACACCATCAGCATAAAGTACCTCGTCCCTGCCGGCGGAGACGATCTCGACGCCGTCCAGGGTGACCTGACTTTGGGACGCGCCGTAGCCGACGAGTCGTTTGCTCCTCTGTTTAAGCCCGATGAGGTGGAACACCCTGAGCCGGGAGAGATCATCCTGGTGAACCGGCAGAGCAAGAGAGTCCTGTGCCGGCGCTGGAACTGGAGAAACGCCGATTTTTCCAAGATAACGCCGCAAACCACGAACCTCGCGGTCAATGTGGATGGTATGATTCCTGCAATCACGCGCCCAGAAATTGAACAGGCTGCCGAAGAGCTTAAACAGCTGCTCCTGCAGTTCTGCGGAGGCTCGGTCTCGATCCATTACCTTGAAGCCCAGAATCCCGAAGCCGAGGTCGCACTATAGATTTCGGTGACAGTCACCACAATCCCCAAACTCTTCGGAAATGTTCCATGTCAATCTTGGTCCTGGGAGTTTGGGAATGGTGGTGACTGTCCCCGAAATCCTATCCGAAAAAGGTGCTGTTCCCCTTTATTACGAGCGACGAGCGCGATATCACGAGACAATCGAAGGCGATCGCACGTAGAATGGCCTTATTGGAGCACGAACGATATCTGCTGTAAAGCAGGAAGGACGAATGAATTCGACGTACGATGCTTGGATGCCGATTTTCCGGCTGCAGTTCGCCAGTGCGGCGAGAGCAGGATTAGTTACGGAGATATGCTCTTTTTTGCGCCTGGGGCTTTTTTCGCAATCGGACTGCGGGTGATTTCGGGGAGGATCGAGTGATGGCGAAGTGCACGATGTGCCATACCAGGAAGGGACATCGGGAATGCAAAATGGCGGGAGCCATGGTCTGCAGCATATGTTGCGGCCAGCATCGACAGAAAGAGGCCTGCGAGGGTTGCATCTATTACCGGGATATAGCATTGATAAAACCGGCCCGCGACTACCGCGCCGTCCCTCGTTTTTCGCCGGCGAGAATGAATGACGATCTGGAATTGCAGTCGTACGCCAACACTATCGAATCCGCGCTATGCCTCTGGGATCGTTCCATGAACGGCGCGTTGAGCGACAACTCCGCGCTGCTGGTGCTCGAACGGTTGCTGGACAAATACCATTTCATGGAGGATACGGTTGAAACTATGGAGATACGGTTGCGTAGAGGATACGAAATGGTTTTGTCCGCCATCCGCGCAGATCTTGGCGATGTCTCCAACGAAATATTAGTCAAAATCTTAAGCGTGATCTATTTTGTCGCCCGGCGGCGAGCCAGAGGTGGACGCGACTACTTCGATATCATCAATCGATATGTCGGCATGCGCGCCGGTCCCGGCCTAAGAATTCTCGGCATGTAGATTTCGGGGACAGTCACCACAATCCCCAAACTTGTCGGTAATGTTCCACATCAATCTTGGCCCTGGGAGTTTGAGGGTTGTGGTGACTGTCCCCGAAATCCTCCCGCTCGGCCGCACTCTCCCGGTCATCCGCTGCCTGTCCCGATCCCTCTCCTGAATCCGTGGATTTCCCAGCCACCCCGCCTGCCTTTTCCCTCATGCCCCCCGGATAAATGTCCTATGAGTCTCTCTACGACTGAAGCATTGCGGGCCGAGTAGGTCGCTCCTGGTATTGCTCACGGCCACCAGTCCCAATTGGGCTGTCACGGTCCCGCCCTAAAGAAGCAAGCGGAATGAGACCGATGTCGGCCATTTGCGCATCGCAGTCTTTCACCACCCGCGGAAATGCATAAGGTCATGGCGAAGTGACAAGAAAAGATGGAACCAAACGGCTGGTTGGAGGGAATGGTTATAGGGAGAGAAGCATCCCGATTATTTGCACCGACAGAATAACATGGTCAGGACGTCTACGTGATTGTCTTGCCGTAATTCTCTCGCGTGGTCGTATCTGACAAAAAGGGGGCCATATGCGACTGCGCGCCATTACCGTTGCCGTAATCGTTACCTTCACAATTGTCGCCGCGACAACGTTCGCCGATGGGCGATCCGGTCAAGCTACTCCGGGTACGTCAGTAGCGGCGATTCTCAAAGCCGCTCGTTCCGCTCTCGGCGGCGAAGCCAAGCTGGCTGCCGTCAAGTCGCTCATCCTGAAGGGTGAGGACCGTCGGCTGAATCAGTTATTCGGTATGAGTCCCAACGCGAAGCAGCAGTATTATGTCAACCCCATCGAATTCCGAGCCCTCTTCCCGGATCACTATCTCAACATCAGCATCTCAGGCAGATCTCCGTGGTGGCGGGGCTTCAGCGGCACAGACCTCGTAAATGAACATGACGTTCCAGGGGGAAATCAAGTTGTTTCCCAGGACCCGCCGGATTTGATCAATACTTATCGTGCCGAATTCGCTCGGCTTATGCTCCTGTTCCTGTTGCGGACGGACACGGCAATTCCCTTGACACTTCGAGAAAGCGTCAGCTCCGGTACGATCCTTGAGTTCAGCGGCCCTGATAATTTCTCTGCCTCTATGGATCTGGACAAGGCGACGCATCTCCCCTCCCGACTCCGATATCAAATCCACCCCAGTGTCGGTGCCTCTGCAGGGAAAATGGTCAGCATGATCATTAGCGTAGACGATTGGCGAGATGTCAGTGGATTGAAGCTGCCTTACCATCTCTTGCAAATGGAGGGAGAGACAACGACGTCTGACATCCGGTTCCAGTCAATCGAGATCAATCTGCCGCTCACAGCAGCTGACTTCAAGAAGAAATAGCGGAGGATTTATGGATCGTTTTCGGTTCGACGTCGTTTACGCCTTTCGCTCGATGCGCACTCGTCCTAGCGCCACGGCTGCCACGGTCGGCGTGCTTGCGCTTGGGATCGGTCTTACCGCGACAATGTTCGCGCTGGCGGATCCGTTCCTCCTCCGGCCATTACCGTATGCCAAACCCTCCAGGCTGGTGATAATTGAGAACACACGTCAGAGACAGCCCAGCCTCCAATCCTTCGACGGCCCGGTGCCCACGATTGACGATTGGCGGGCGCGGACGGATTTGTTTGAAGCCCTAGCAGCATATGGTTGGCAAGAGCAGCTCCGGGTGCGAGCGCCCAACGGTGCAGCAGTGCTGAGGATCGTCCCGGTGTCCGAAGATTTTTTTGACGTGCTCGGCATCCACGTGAATTTCGCCGAGCCATGGCATCCAGCGGGCGCCGGGGCCGAGCGGCCTCTTGCGGTTTTCGTCGGCCCGCGTACTCGGACTCTGGGTGCGCCAGCGGAACTCGTCGGAAACTCATTTGTCACCGAAAATGCCGGCTCTGTTCGTGTGGCTGCAGTGCTGCCGCCCGAATTCGTGTTCCCAATCCCACGTGTCACATCGCAGCCCGATGCTCTCACCCCGGCGACGTTCGGTCCGACGACCATCCATCCCGCGCCTGGAATGACGGTCCGCCTCATTGTGATCGCGCGCCGACGGCCCGGCGTTACGCCTGAGACGGTGCAAAGGGCGCTTTCGGCCCAAACGCGGGGCAGTGCTGTGGGCGTAAGCGTACAGCCCATCCAGACCTACATGACGAGTGATCTCCAACCGCTGGCGCTCGGTGCTCTCGCCGCGGGCCTCATGATTAGCTTCGTTTCTGCGGCCAATGTTGCCAACCTCCTGATTGCACGAGGTGCTTATCGAACCCGCGAGTTTGCGTTGCGCGAAGCTCTCGGTGCATCGCGGCTGGACCTGCTGCGACTCATCCTGGTCGAGCTGGGCGTGCTCACCGCGATCGCGATGATAGTGAGCTTGGCGCTCGCTCACCTGGGGCTCGCGGTATTGACGATAGTCATTCCGGCTCAGTTCGTTGCACTCGGACAACCCACGGTAACGCTACGCGTAGTCGTGTTCGCGGGCTTGCTTGGAGCGGGCATCGTGTTTGCCAACACAATACCGGCGTGGGGCGCTTGGCGGACGATGCTTTCGTCTATGGTTAGCCGGTCGCTGGCTTCGGAAGCTCGCAAGGTGAAATTGCTCCGTTTTTGTGGCGGCTAGCCAGAGCGCCATAGCCATGGTGCTTCTTGTGGGCGGCACGCAGCTTGTACGCTCCTATGTCAACCTATGGTCTCAAGACACCGGATTCTCAGGAAACGTGGGGCTCGTCTCGGTATCGTACCCCCGCGGCGAACTCGCCCCGCGCCTCGCCGAAGAGATCAACGCGACTGTTGAACAGCTCAAGAGGATTCGAGGCGTAACTAATGCCGGAGCAATGGCTGCTCCACTGCTTGACAACAATAGCGTAATGGGAGGACCAGCTATCCGGGTGGCCGGACGCACCTTCCTGCTAAATCCCAGCCAGGTTACATTTGGCTTCTTCGAGGCAGTAGGCGCCAGACTCCGTGCGGGCCGATTGTTAGGGCCAAACGACCACGGATGGAACGCGGTGGTAGTTAACGAAGCGATGGTCCAATGGTTATGGCCCACAGCACCAGTGGAATCCGCAATAGGACAGGTGGGTGAGGCGGATAGCGGCTCGATCATGCAGATCGTCGGGGTCGTGCAAGACAACTATGACAGGTCCTTGGATAGGAAACCGGGACCGAGACTCTATCAGCCGATAGAAGAACCAAGTGCTTTCCTGCCCGTTAACTATCTCCTGCGCCTGCGGGAACGGTCCACCGGGTTCGGGGCGGCGGCACGACATGCGATTGCGGTCGTGAATGCCGATGCCGTTGTCACCGAGGCCGGTTTGCTCGCTGACAGGCTGGCTGGGACGGTTAAGGCTCGATCTTTTGCGGCGCTGATTCTGAGCTTATTCACGGTCGCCGGACTTGGCATCACCGCGAGCGGCTTGTTTGGTATTGTCGCGTTCGTCGTTGCACGCCGAACGCGTGAGATTGCCATCCGCAAGGCTGTCGGTGCACAGTCCCACCACATTCTCTGGGTTGTGGTTCGTGAAACCGTGACCGCCGCCGCCCTCGGATCGGCTGGCAGATGTCTTGTCGGACGCTGGTTGTCAAAGTTCCTTCAAAGCCAACTTTACGGTATCACTCCTGGTGACGCAGGGTCGCTGGTGGGCGCGGCGCTCGTGATGATTTTGGTTGTTGCAATAGCTTCATGGATCCCCGCGAAACGCGCATTGCGGCTTTCCACGACGGAAGCGTTGCGCGTCGAGTAGTCCCCGCCCCTCAGGGCACGCGAGAGAAATTGCTGGATCGCTCCGTGCGGGATCCAAGGAGCTGCGCGGTGAGCCGATGACCACCCCCCATTTCTGCTGCCGCTCTCTACTGGATCCATCCGGGCTTCTCTGTTTTCGCCGGCCCCCCCGTCGAAGCCGGGGCCCTGGGGTCACCACAATCCGCAAACTTTTCGGAAATGTTCCACATCAATCTTGGCCCTGGGAGTTTGGGGATTGTGGTGACTGCCCCCGAAATTCCTGTTTCTGGACCACGTGATAGTTTCCGGTTACGCCACTACTCGTCCACTGAGCTTTCTTGGCAAATGAAACTGCGCCAAGGGCATCCGTTTTAGGCAAGGAAGTGATATCAACAAGTTTTGAAATTGGCTGATACTGCGTGCTTTCGAGCACTGAAAAAAATAATTGCTCATATCCAATACGGACGGTTAGATCTGTTCATGCCCGAATCCCAGCACAGGCTACTGCCTGCGAAATCGGAATGCCGTCCTGCAACCTTTTGATGAGGCCACTGTGCTTCCGGGCTTTTTTGTGAGACCCTGCCACCAGACACAGGCGAAGGCTAACATAAAGCTCGGTCCGATCTTTATAGCTCCGATCTGGACGCCTGCTCTATGCTGTACCGCTCACACGCTGCTTCTTCACCGGTCCCTTGTCCGGCGGCACTACAAGACGGAATTCATTTGAGTAGTTCGGGTGGACGAATTCGAATACGATATCATCGCCAATCCCGTCAATGTGGCGGTAATGCCAGCGCTGGAGGTTGAAGCTATCTTCGACCTTATCAGGCGGTCCATAAAGGATGTAGATGCGGCCACGATCCGTCGCCCAGCCGGGGACGCTGGACGCGAAGTGTTCGTTGGTATAGGCGAGACGGCGATAGTGTTCTTCTTTGAATTTGTTTCCGGGATCTTGCGGGGTGGGGTTTCGCCGCTGCCAGAACTGTATTATGAACTGCTCGCGTTCTTCGTTTGTTTGCAGGCGCTGGAAGGCGGCTCGCTCCTCATCCGTTATGATGTACGCTACATCCTCTTTCAGCCATTGCCGGTAGCGCGCCTCCGCCTCCTGCCTGAGCTGACCAGCTTTGTCGGGCTTTCCCCCGGTTTGGCCGTTCGGACCGATCCGTGCAGCAGCAACGAGGCAGAAAACTCCTACCAGAAATCCCATAGCGCAGATGAGCCGCGCGGCTGTCCGCGGCTGTTTCGGTCGATCAATCAAGGGGAAAATTCGATTCACGGGTGTTCCTCCTGGGGCTTGCATCGCGAGCCCTCGCTCCGTCCGCCGCGCTTTATCAAACGTCGACAGGATCGCATTACCTTCATCGTTTCCTGTTGTCATGTCACAACCACGTTGCCATGACAACTCCGAGGGAAAATGGGTAGTGGGTCATTTTGAAAAGGGAGACCCCTTGACCTTTGACACGATCTGCAGCTTATTCCGACTACCGCAGCCTTTGGCCGCAACCAAGCATGGGAGATGAATACGCAGCGCGCTTTGAGCGATCAGCTTTCAATACTCAGCTTTCACCGAAACTTCTTTGCAAAATGCAAAGAAGTCACGGATAAAGAATCTATACGCGCGGAGAACTTACGCCACCATGCGCCGGTCAAGTGGACGTATAACGGTGAAACCGTACATTTGGAACGTACGCCGGGCGACATGTGATTGGTTTCCGATTTTCCCCAACAATACCTAAAATGGTGACGGCATCCTGCAGGCACTAGTCTCCGAACACAAGCTCATGAATATTGCCCGGTTGCATGGCCTCAACTGCTGCGATTATGGCCGGCAGATGGCGTTGTATTTTCGGCCAACTTGTTGTTGGCAGCACCATAATGGCAAGCTTTCTTCCAGCAATGTTTTGCTGATAACGAAGGTTTTGGTCTGTGGTGATGAAGATATCAAAGGATCCATCGGCGACTGTGAGCAAGGTGCCGTTATCAAGATCTGCCCAGCCCAATTCATAAACTGTAGATACCATATGACCGGGCAATTCTCGACGGAGGGGTGCGGGGGTGCCATGATCCAAGAGAATTCGCATACCTTTGCCCGAACATTCTTTTGAGCTCAGACTTCGATCAGGCTGCGTTGGGCGCACTCGAGCACTGCCTGGACCTGTTCGCGGGTTACCCCGGGAAACCATTCCAGAAAAGCATCCACGGAAGCGCCATCCTCGAGGTTTTCGAAGAGCGCCTTTACAGGCACGCGCGTGCCCCTAAACGCCCATGCACCGCTGATTTTCCCCGGCTCTCGTTCCACGGCAGTGCAATTTATCCAATCAAGCATGCGACAAGGATACGTCATTTTCATGCTCAGCCGCAAGATTTCGGGGACAGTCGCCACAATCCCCAGACGTTTCGGAAATGTTCCACGTCAATCTTGGCTCTGAGAGTTTGGGGGGTGTGGTGACTGTCCCCGAAATCTCTGGGCTGAAACAGGCATGGGGATGTCTCCAAGATTGATGTCTTCTCTGGTGCGGATATCTTCTATGACTTTGACGTTTTGATTCTTTTTGATGGTCAGAGCGCAGGGCCCATCGCCTACGCCATGGAACCAGAAGTCGCCGAAGCTATCGGTTTCAGCCGTCAGGATCGAGCCG
>JBEKYG010000028.1:0-14386 GCA_049511215.1 Acidobacteriota bacterium
CTTCGAGGATCTTCCGGCGCTTTTCCTTCATCCGCTCAAGGCTGCGCCGGACGGCATACACGCTGGACGCGAAACGCCGCTGGAGCATCGCCATCGTGAATGAAAGCGCGCGCCCGCGCGCGCTGTCATCCGCCTGAGCTTTGATCGATTGGTCTTCGACGTAGCGGGTCAGCTGGTCGTAAAAATCCCATTCGTCGGCGTCGATCTCAAAGGGAACAGTCCGGATGTGGCTGCGCTTCAGCGCTTCTTCGAGACTACTCACGTCGCCGTAGACGTCGCGGTCGAGGGGCGCCAGGAAAAGATAGAAGTTCTCGGCATCCCCTTTGTGCGGTGTCGCCGTCATCAGGAGGTAATGGTCGGTCTTTTCGGAAAGCAGTTCGCCAAGCTGGTAAGCGAGCGTCTTCTTCTCGGCATTATAGGCTCTCATCTTGTGCGCCTCATCGACGATGATCAGATCCCAGTGGCTCCGGAGCAGGCTGTCCTTGGCTTCTTCGATCCGGGAAACCCAGGAGATCGAGGTGATTATCTGGTTTCTATCCTGCCACGGGTTTTGCCCGTAGTTTGCCCGGCGCACGCTGCCGCGGATGACCTCGAACTTCTCATGGAATTTGTCCTGCAGCTCGCGCTTCCATTGGAACGTCAGGTTGGCCGGCGTGATGATGAGCGTGCGCTGAACCAGGCCGCGGATCTTCAGTTCCTTCAGAAGCAGGCCCGCCATGATGGTCTTGCCGGCGCCGGGATCGTCCGCCAGCAGAAATCGGATGCGGGGCAACTCGAGGAAATAGTCATAGATCGCCTCAAGCTGATGGGGCAGTGGATCGACTCATGCAATCGAGAGAGCGAACTAGGGATCGGATTCGTAGGCCAGGCCGAGGCGGAGGGCCTTAATGGCGAGCCGAAATCGGACGGGGTCCCCGTCAAAGGTCTGGGTAGTTACAGCTTCGAGGGAGTCAAGCTGCGCGGGGAGGAGAATCGGCTCGTGAACCCGTCCGGATTGGAGTCCTCTCGCAATAACCTTGAGAGCCTCTCCGACCGGGGTGACGATGATGATCTGGACCGGCTCCGGGAAGATCGGGCCCTTGATGATCACGTTGGGGCTAAGTTGGTCGAGGCGCATTGCAGCAATCCCCTAGAGACGAATCCGGAAAGCCTCTTTTTCGCGATTTCACGGCCCAGAAGTCCTTTGTTTTCAATGTCGTCATTCGCAAGAAACGGCCTTTCCGGATGAGTCTCTAGAATGCTTCCATAAGTGGAAGCCCCATCACCACTCGATACAACACACCCTGCGGCTTCCCGCGCGGAGAAACTCGCCGGCCGCGGAACTATTCTTTTGGGGGAATTTGGGCAATTCAAAAACATGCCATGATCCGTTCAGTGGAGCATGAAATCAACAAAAATCTTTGAATCTGGAGGTGATGGAGAAGTCTACCTAATACGGATCGTTTATACCTAAATGGAATCGTTGCAGGGAGTCTTCACGACGCATTCGCATCGCCGCGCCCACGTCGATGGCAGCGGCGGAAGGCAGCAACAGGCAGACGTTCCCTGGTGTTATCCGCTCATTTCAGCCCGAGGATCCCAAGATCTGAGCTGCGAAAACCAGGTGGCCGGAACCGTGAGACCAGGCGGACGGCGCAGATGTCGAAATTCATAACACAGGAAGCTCGAATCCTTCACGGCACGCGGCTTGGTTCAGGGCTTGGTCAAATGCGACGAATTGGACAGTGAGTTCGGACCGGCTGGAGAGGATGAGCGCCGAAGCCAGGTGAAGGGCATCGCTGGCGCGCAGTTTGTGGCGCATCAGGAGTCGGCAGGCTAGCGCACTTACCTCCGGCGATAACACGACAACATAAAAGGATGCCATATCCCGTTGCATCGATGCCAGGAGGCGGTTGCGCGTTGCCGCGGTGAAGTCGCCCTCCCGCTGGCGACGCGCCAGTGCGGAAGCAATTTCCGTTTACGAAAGCCTGCAGGTAACAGCAATACCATCCGACAGCAAGCGCACGACTGCTTTGCTCTCAGGCTCCGCTACATACCGTTTCGCCAGGGCGCTGGCATCAAAATAGCGGATCAAAACCGGTCCTCCCGGTCTTCGATGATGGCGGTGGAAAGCAACTTGCCCTTAGCAGGGACAGTCTTGATCCGCACCAGCGGCGCGCTCGATTTGCGGGTAAGCAAACCCAGTGCTATCAATTCATCAAGCCGGCCTACCTGGCCATCGGCTTCCGCGACGATCGGTTTGAGCTCAGCCACGGGCCGTCCTCTGTCGGTGACTACGAGGATCTGGCCTTTCTGAACTTGTCGCAGGTAGGTGCCGAGACGCGTTTTGAGCTCCCGGGAACCGACAGCCGTCTTTTTCATCATTCTGGCTCCAATGTGGTTATTGTAACCACATTGTTGAACTCCGTCAACACCCGCGAAGGTAACTGTTTAGCCCCTTCAAAAGCAGCCACGGATTCCACGAATTTATATGCATATGGCATGCGCGTATCGAGGCGCACCAAATGATGCCGTCGTCTTTGCCTGCATCCTGGAGGCTGCAAGAAGCACCGCCTTTTGGTAGTGCCTTCATAAAATCCGTGGAATCCGTGGAATCCGTGGCCGCTTTTTGCTTTTAAAGGACATCTCGATGACCACAGGGCTAAACAGGAACCCATTCGCGTTATTCGTGTTATTCGTGGCTGCTTTTTTTCTTGTAGTGTCTGAATCACGATTCAAGGCTCTCAGACATTGCAATTGGGGGCCGCGGCATTGCATGATAGTGGTTCGCGCTGAGGAGTGGTTGCTCCGGCAGTGGCATTTAATTGCAGGAAGTGCCGATACGCACCCAACGTCCAGATTCCATAACGCGCTTAGTGGCGATGCGATCGCGTGTCGGGCGCCTGGGAACATTTAGAGAGGGGTTTCGTCATGGATTTTACAAATTATCCGGCAGGCAAAGTGTTTAGCACACTCAAAGAGCACATTCTGGTTGATGGGTTTCATGTCATCATCGATCTTCAAAGGAGCCATGGTTCTTATATCGTCGATGCCGCGAACGGGAAAGAGTATCTGGATTTCTATTCCTATTTCGCCTCGCTTCCTATCGGGCACAATCATCCTGGACTTCTGAATGACGAACGCTTCATGGAAGCGCTTCGCTGGGCGGCGGTCGCCAATCCCTCAAACTCCGATGTCTACAGCAGAGAATACGCGGCCTTCGTGGAGCAGTTCGCGCGATATCTGAAGCCGGCTTACATGAAATACATGTTCTTCGTGGCGGGCGGCGCGCTGGCGGTCGAAAATGCCCTAAAAACGGCTTTCGACTGGAAGGTCCGAAAAAACATGAAAAGGGGGATATCCGGGGAAAGAGGCCAGCAGGTCATCCACTTCAAAGATGCTTTTCACGGCCGCACGGGGTATACCATGTCCCTCACCAACACGGATCCGGTCAAAACCGATTATTACCCCAAGTTCAGATGGCCCCGAATCATCAACCCCAAGCTCACCTTCCCAACCACGGACCAAGTCATCCGGGATGTTGAGCAAGTCGAGCGGGAAGCTGTTCGTCAGATCAAGGCCGCCATCTTGGAAAACAAAGATGATATCGCGTGCCTTATCATAGAACCAATCCAGGGTGAAGGCGGAGATAATCACTTCCGCAAAGAGTTCTTTCAGCAACTTCGCCAACTTGCCGATGAAAACGAATTCCTGTTCATCTGTGATGAAATTCAGTCCGGGATGGGCATAACCGGCAAACTATGGGCCTGCGAACACTTCGGCATCAAGCCGGATATCCTCGCCTTCGGCAAGAAAACCCAGGTTTGCGGCATCATGGTATCCGACCGCATCGATGATGTGGAAAATCACGTGTTCAAGAAATCAAGCCGCATCAATTCCACCTGGGGCGGCAACCTGGCCGATATGATCCGTGGCGCCAAATACGCCGAGGTCATAATGGAAGACGGGCTCATCGATAACGCCAGGGATATGGGACGGCTCTTCATGGAACAACTCGATGACCTGGGCCAGAAATCGGGAGGCAAAATCAGCAATATCCGTGGCAGAGGCTTATTCATCGCCTTTGACATGGCTGATGGAAAAACCCGAGACCAGTTCCGCACCCGGTGCTGGGAAAACGGGCTGGCGACTCTGTCGTGCGGAACCCGTTCCGTTCGGTTCCGCGGCTGTTTGAACATTGCCGATACGGAAATATGCCGGGCCATGTCTTTGATCGAGAAGTCTCTCTAGGAGCCCGTCCATATTCGCGGACGGGCTCCTACTCTGGGATGAGCACGGGGAGGCAGGTTTTTTCGAAACCGTCCGACTGCTTCCGGAGACTTCGGCTTGCGTAACAAGGCTTTTTCACGACCTCGAAATACGCAGATCTCCTCGTCCGCCGCATGCAAAACAAAGCAGGCCGCGGCACCGAGAACATCACACTCTTCTCTCCTCCATTTCGATCGTCGCGCCAGGACACTGTTTGCGATCCTTCAGGCGATTTTGGTAATAATCACCGTGTTCAAGATCAACGGCTCTTCGCTAGCTGCCTGGAATGCGGTTTTTGGCTTTAAAACTGATACCGGCATCCTCTTTGGCAGCCCGCGGGGCATTCGCATCGATGAATGGTCCCTCCACACTCCTGCTTTGTTGAGCCAGTTAAACAGCGCCAAGCCGTTCTCCACGACCAACTATGCGCTTGGTGGATACCGACCTCCCTTTTCGCGTCCAATCTGGTAGCCTGTCGTGAGATTTCTCTGTATACTTGCCGGTCTTTTGTATCCGGTTCTTGCAGGGAGATTGATCGTGCTGTTCCCATTCCTGTGCGGTGTTTTTCTTTTGCAGCAAGCTGCCGTGGCACCCGCGGTGATCGAGGGCAAAGGTTCGCCCGCGGTTTCAATTCCGCGTATCGAAGCCGAAATAACAGTAGACGGCAAGCTCGACGAACCCCCATGGGGCAAGGCCGTGCACTTGACGGGCTTCTGGCAATACACTCCAGTGGATGGCCGTTTGGCTCAGGAACCCACAGAAGTGCTCGTCTGGTACTCACCAACCGCGCTGTACTTCGGCATTATTGCGCACGACTCAAATCCCGATTCCATTCGCGCCACGGTCGGAAACCGCGACAACCTGGACAACGAGGACAAAGTCACCATCTACCTCGACACCTTCAATGACAAGCGCCGAGCTTTCTTTTTCACCGTCAACGCGCTTGGAGTCCAGGAAGACGGTGTGCGCACGGAAGGCGCCCCCAATGCAGGTCAGATGTACGGCGTGATGCTGGACAAAAGCCCTGATTATAAATGGGACTCGAAAGGGAGCTTGACCGAGGAAGGATACGTGGTCGAGGTGCGCATTCCGTTTAAGAGCCTGCGATATCCCGGCAGCGGACCGCAACGCTGGGGCTTCAATGCGTTGCGCAAAGTCCAACGCACCGGATACGAGGAAACCTGGACCGACACGCACAAGGCAAGCAACAGCTTTCTGGGACAGTTCGGCTTGATAGAAGGCATGCACGATCTCAAGCGGGGAGTGGTCGTCGAGGCGCAGCCGTTCGTGACCGCAGCCAAGAATGGTGCGCGCACCGATGCCGGGGATTTCCAATATACGGGCCTTGACGTGAATCCCGGCGTCAATCTGCGGCTGGCCTTCCCGAACATCTCCGTGGATGCCACAATCAACCCCGATTTCAGCCAGGTTGAATCCGACGCCGGGCTCGTCACCGTAAACCAGCGCTTCGCATTGTACTACCCTGAAAAACGCCCCTTCTTTCTCGAAGGGATCGAGCTGTTCTCCACGCCGAACCAACTTGTCTACACGAGGCAGATCGTGGATCCAATCGCCGGGGGAAAGGTGACCGGCAAGATTGGTCCCTACGGTATCGCCTACCTGACCGCTCGCGACCAGGCGCCCGATGGCGACGTCACATTCAATATCGCTCGGGTGCGGCGCGACATCGGAATGAGTTCGATCGCCGGACTAACGTTTACCGACCGTACCGGCGCGGGCGGTTACAACCGTGTCGCGGCCGCCGACATGCGCTACATGTTCGGCAAGCTCTACTATATTCAGGGTCAAGTTGGTGGCTCCTGGACGGAAACACCCGGGCTCTCACCGGCCAACTCGCCCTTGTGGAGTGCCGAGTTCGACCGCACTGGACGGGCATGGGGTTTCAACTACAAATTGAACGGCATCGGTGAAAACTTCACATCCTTATCCGGCTACGTCCCGCGTAACAACATCGTCGAGGGGCACGCTTTCAACCGTTACTCTTACTATGGCGAGAAAGGCGCTCTGGTCGAGAACGTCACCGTGTTTTTTTCACCGCAGAGGTATTGGCGCTACCAAGGGTTTGGGCATGACGGCGCTATCGAAGGGACTGACGCCATCAATGCGACCATAACTCTACGCAATGGGTGGATTGTGAGCGCCCAGGGAAATCGCCATTTCGTACGTTTCGACCCGGACATGTACAAGGGGTACTCCGTTCAGCATGCCGATGGCACCATCGAAAAGTACGCGCAGCTGGCAGGTCTCGATAACAATTTCGGCACGACATTCGGCGTCACAACCCCAGTCTTGCGGGTCGTCAACGCAAGTCTCAACTATCAGCAGGGCGATGCTGCAATTTTCCCCGAGGCAGCCGCAGGTAACGAGACCACCACCACGGCGGTGCTCAGCCTCCGGCCCACCGACACCCTCCGGTTCGACGCCACAAACACCTGGGACAGAATCACGCGGGCCCGAAACAACTCTGAGTTCGCGCGCACCATCATTCCGCGCCTGAAGATCGAATATCAGCCGCGCAGGTCGTTCTTCTTTCGAGTGGTCGCCGAGTATCGATGCCAGCGCCAGGCAGCGCTCGAACATGCGCTCACTGGAGAACCTCTGATCGTGGATGGGGTGACGAGTAGGAGAGCGCGGCTCAACGGGCTCCGCATCGATGTATTGGCATCTTATCTGCCGACACCGGGAACGGTGGCATACATCGGGTACGGAAGCTCCCTGCAAGCTCAGCGCACCTTCGGGTTCTCGGACCTGGAGCGAACCGCGGACGGATTCTTCGTAAAGCTCGCCTATTTGTTCCGTCGCTAGTCTGCATCGCATCACCCCTTCGTAACACTTGATGTTCGTCCCCATCTTCGCCTAGAATCCCGGCTGTTCATGCACCCTCAAGAGAAATGGCGTTCAGGAGGCTACTTTATGTTCAAGTCTCTCTATTTCCGCATTCTGGCAATCATTGTTGTTTCGGCGACGCTGCTGCCCGCGCAGACCGCGCGGCATCCGCTCAGGCTTGACGACCTGCCGCGCCTGCATGAAGTGCGCGACCCGCAGTGCTCACCCGACGGCAAGTGGGTAGCTTATGTCGTCTCAACAATCGATGCCAAGGAAGACAAGAGCAATTCGCACGTCTGGATGATCAGCTTCGACGGCAAAACGGACCGGCAGATCACTTCCAGCCAGGACAGCGAATCGTCTCCGCGCTGGAGCCCGGATGGGAAGTACCTATCGTTTACTTCGTCTCGGCCCGGCAAAACGAGCGGCAACCAGGTATGGCTGATGGACCGCAACGGCGGCGAGGCATTTCAGCTCACCGAATTGAAGGGGCGGCTGCAGGGGTACGAGTGGTCGCCGGATTCGAAGCGGCTTGCGCTGGTCGTCGGCGATCCGGACCCGGACGCCGAGTCCCCGGCTGCCGCGGGCACGGCAGCGGCTGGAGGCAGAGGCGGCGCCCAGAGGGCGCCCAAGCCGATCGTGATCGACCGTTACAGATTCAAGCAGGACGGTCAGGGTTACCTCCTGTCGGGACGCCACACCTACATTTACCTCTTCGACGTCGCTACCAAAAAGACGGATCGGCTAACCGGCGGAAAATGGGATGAGTCTTCGCCATCGTGGTCGCCGGACGGCTCCCGCATCGCATTCATGAGCAACCATGCCGAAGATCCGGATCGCGAACCTTCCGGCCAGATTTTCGTGGCCGAGGCGAAACCGGGGTCCGCCATCAAGCAGGTGACGCCGCCGACGAGCCGGGTCGGCCGTTCGCGCCCGGATTGGAGCCCCGACGGGAAAATGATCGCGTTTCTGGAAGGAGACGAGAAAAAGTACGATGCCTACAGCATGGAACATCTGGCCCTCGTGGCATCCGATGGAAGCGCGGCCCCGACGCGGATCAAGGCGATGGAAGATCTCGACCGCGGCGTTTCCTCCCCTAACTTCAGCACCGATGGCAAGTCCATCAGCTTCACGGTGACCGACGACAGGTCGGTGTATCCGGCGCACGTGAACCTCGCGGGCGGTCCCGTCGCACGGCTGTTGAATCCGCCGGTTGTCATATCCAGTTGGGTAATCGAAGGCGGAGCCTCCGCGGTGATTTCCGGCGGCGACGCCAGATACAATGAAGTCTGTGCGATGGAGGGGGGCGCTTTGCGCCAGCTCACGCATCAGAATGAAGAGCTGTTTGCAGAGTTGCAGATCGCTCCAACGGAGGAAATCAGTTTCAAGAGCAAGGATGGCACGGAGGTGCACGGCCTGCTAACCAAGCCGCTGGGCTATGCGGCCGGGACGAAGGTCCCCTTGCTGTTGCGCATCCACGGCGGTCCGAATGGCCAGGACCAGCATTCCTTCAGCGTCGAGCGCCAATTTTTTGCGGCGAACGGATATGCCGTGCTGGCAGTAAACTATCGCGGCAGTTCCGGCCGCGGGATGAAGTACTCGCGCGCCATATTTGCCGACTGGGGGCATTACGAAGTTGATGATTTGCAGGCGGGAGTGGATGCTGTCATCAAGATGGGCATCGCCGATCCCGACAAACTCGGTGTCGGCGGGTGGAGCTATGGCGCTATTTTATCGGATTACATGATCGCCAGCGACACACGGTTCAAGGCGGCAACCAGCGGCGCCGGTACGGCGTTCACGGTCGCCTTCTACGGAACGGACCAGTACATTATTCAATACGACTACGAAATTGGCCCTCCCTGGAACCCGAAATCGTGGGAAATCTACCAGAAGATTGCCTACCCGTTCCTGCATGCCGACCGCATCAAGACACCCACTCTTTTCCTGGGTGGAGAGCGCGATTTCAACGTGCCCGTGCAGGGCGGCCAGCAGATGTACCAGGCGCTGAGAAGCCTTGGCATCGATACGCAGCTCGTGATCTATCCCAACGAAACTCACGGCATCAGCCGCCCGAGCTACGTCCGGGACCGTTATGAGAGGTACCTTGCCTGGTACGACAAATATGTCAAGAAGATTGCAACCGGTGCGGGTTCCTCAACGCCTCGATAGAGCAGGTGCGCATGACAGCAGCGAATGTCGATGATTACGAAACCAGATATCGACTGCTCGTGGAAAATTCGAACGACATGATGGTGATCTATGGCCGCGACGGCGTGTGCCGCTACATCTCGCCGGCGTGTCGGACGATGATGGGCCGCGAACCAGGTGAATTCCTTGGGCGTTCTGGCTATGAACTCGTGCACCCGGAAGACCTGGACCTTGTCAGACAAAATCATCGGCGCGTTCTCGAGACGTCCGAGGCACAGACCTTTCGGTGTCGAGTGCGTCAACGGACCGGCACATATGTCTGGACGGAGACATCGGCGCGCCTGGTCCCCAGCGCGAGCGCGGAGTCGGAAGGTGAGATCATTGCGGTTTGCAGGGACGTCAGCAACCAGGTCCAGGCGGAAGAAGAGCTCCGGCGAGCATTGGACTATTCCAAGCAGCTCATCGACACTGCCATGGAGGCAGAGAGAAAGCTGCGTCTGTCGGATCAGATCCTGCAACGGGTGCCGGCGCTCGTGATCGTCTCCGATTCCGATGGCAAGATCGCGTATATCGCCCCCTCTGTCAAGCAGCTGTTGGGTTATGAGCCGGATGAACTCCTGGGGGATGGATGGTGGAATCTGCTATATAGCCGGACCGAGGAACGGCAGCAAGGAAGGGATCTCATTACTCGCATGGCAAGGGGTGAGATCCCAGTCGCGGAGATCCCCGACGAGCGTTCGTTATCGCATCGCAACGGTGAAACGCGCTGGATCCTCTGCCACGACGCGATCGGGCCAGGTGGTATGGTGATCCGCGTAGGTCAGGACATTACCGAGCGCAAGAACCTCGAGCAACAACTCCGTCAGGCCCAGAAGATGGAAGCCGTGGGAAGGCTGACCGGTGGAATAGCCCATGACTTCAACAACATGCTCACCGCTATCAACGGCTACAGCGAGCTCATCCTCAAGAATCTCGGTGAATCTCACCCGATGCGCAGGGACATAGAGGAGATCAGAAAGGCCGGCGATCGTGCCGCCCATCTGACGCGCCAGCTTTTGGCTTTCAGCCGCAAGCAGGTGCTGATGCCGAAGGTGTTTGGTCTCAATGAAGTCCTTGCCGATATCGACGAGCTAATCCGCCGATTGTTCCGCGAAGACATCGAACTCGTTACCTTCCTGCAGCCCGGTCTGGGGCTGGTAAGAGCCGACCCGGGCCAAATCGAACAGGTGATCCTGAATCTTGTCATCAACGCGCGCGATGCCATGCCTCATGGCGGCAAGCTCGTCATCCTGACCGCGGACGTCAGCGTGGACAAGGCCGATGCGAGCAAGCATCCCGGAATGCTGCCAGGAGCTTACGTCCTCTTGGCCTTGAGTGATACCGGATGCGGCATGGATGCCGACACCCTTGCTCACATCTTCGAACCTTTCTTCACCACGAAAGGTATAGGCAAGGGCACAGGACTTGGCCTCTCGACCGCTTACGGAATCATCAAACAAAGTGGCGGATACATTTATGCCGCCAGCGAACCCGGCAAAGGCGCTACCTTCGAAGTCTATCTTCCAGAGGTCGAGAATGCAGTAGGGGGGGAAGCCGCAGCAACGAGCTAGGCGCCGGATCGGCCAGGCACTACTTACTCGCCAATCCTCTGCCGGCTGGAGAGGATTTTTTCATTGCCGACAGGCAGGCAAGAGAAACTGCGGAGAACGCTGATCCACGCAGATGAATAAGAGATGATATCCGCATTGATGAGTGTTCATCCGCGGTGGCATGGTGTTTGTCTGCGTGCATCTGCGGTGAAATCTTTTTGGATGGGGGTTGCCGCTCCAGGAAAATTCGTGTCATTCGTGACTGCTCTTGGTTCGCAGTGTCTCAATCGCGGCAGTAGCCATCTGAAACTGCCCACTGCCCGCCGACTTCTGCTACAATGCTGCTTCTTTTGCGTGAGTTCCCTTCTCGGAGAAGAATCATCGTTGATTCGTTGAGTGTTTGTCTCTATTTCGGCTTTTGGGGATGATCGCCGTTACCTGCATTTCACGTTAAGCCTCGCAAAAGGAAAGGCAAGAGTGCCGTGATTACAAAACGAATGGTTGGTGAGCTCGAACGACTCGGGAAGAATGGCCAGGATTTCATCGTGCTTGGGGTCGATGCGCCTGGGTTCGATCAACTTATGCTCAAGCAGAAGGTGCTGGCTTATTATCTCTACCGAGCCGCAATTGCAGGCCATACGCTGGTCGATCAGCAGAACCACCGGCATGCGCTTGAAATCCGGACATTCCTGGAAACCATCCACCTCAACTCCGAAGGAGGAGAACCGCGGGCCAGAGAGGCCGTACTAGATTATTTGAAGTACATCTGGATAAACCACGGGCCTTATGATCACGATTCGCATGTCAAAACGCTGCCGAACGACCTGACCTGCGAAATGCTCCAACAGGCAGCCGACTACGCTCAGGCTCGGGGGGCGGAATTCGAGTTGAGACAGGGAGAGACGCTGAAGGCCAAGCTGGAGCGCCTGCGCCCCACCATCTTCGATCCGAATTTTGAGCCGATCATGACGAATCAGCGAAAGGGTGACGACATCATCGCCACCAGCTCGGTGAATCTCTACGATCGGCGACTGACCCAGAAGCACATTGATTTGCTCCCGCCCGAGTGGAAGCAAAGGCTGAACGTCCGCTTCGTTTTCGAAAACGGCCAGGCAGTGCCACAGGTATACAAGATCGGCGGTTTGTACGGCGAAGACCTCGACACCATCACCCACTTTCTTAAGTCGGCCCGGCCTCATGCGGAAAGCGAGGAGCAGCAACGCGGGATCCAGGCTCTGATTGATTACTACAACACCGGGGATGAGGAGAAGTTCCGCGAATACTCGATCGATTGGCTGAGGTCTAATACCATCATCGATTATCTGAACGGCTTCATAGAAAGCTACATGGACCCGCGCGGTGTCGTCGGCCAGTTCGAGGGGAATGTGAGCTTCGTTTCGGATTCGACCTTGATTGATCGGCTTGCCGAAAATGCGCTGTATTTCGAGAAAAAGATGCCCTGGCCTGATGTTTACAAGCTGGACAAGATCAACAAGCCGGTGGCCAACGTGGTGAATGTCATTGTCGAGACCGGCGACAGCGGGCCGGTTTCACCCGCGGCCTACAACCTGCCCAACTACAACGACCTCCGTCGCGACTTCGGAAGCAAGAACATCATCCTGCTGAATATCGAAGAGGCCCGGTCTGAAAAAATCCGCGAGGCCACGATCAACGAATTCTACCTGCCCGAGTACCGTGATCTGGTCCGGACCTCCGGCGACCGCGCGCGCCAGTGGGAAGTCTACATGCACGAAGTGATCGGCCACGGTTCAGGGAAGCCTGCGGCAAGCCTGAAAGTGGATCCAGCCGTAGCCATAGGCCGTGCCTACTCGTCGCTTGAGGAATGTCGCGCCGACCTGGTAGCACTCTATCATGCGGGGGACACGAGGCTTGTCGAGATCGGTGCCTTCAAACCAGAAGAGCAGGCGGACATCATGCGTGCCATGTACATTACCTATCTGCAGGGCCAGATGAATCGGTACAGAATGTACGAAGATGACTTTGTCCGGGAAGCACACCAACGGGGCAATCAGCTCGTAATGGGCTTTCTGCTGGAGGGGGGAGAGAAGGGCGGCCGGGATTACGGGACCAAGGTAATCAGTAAGGACGGGAACTTTTACATCCGGCTCGTCGACATGGAAAAGGCTCACCAAGGAGTGGGAGATCTTTTGGGCCTGCTGCAGGTCATCAAGGCTAATGGAGATGCCGCGGCGGCTGCGCAGATCTTCGACCATTTTGGCACGCACGTCAACCCGGAGTGGCGCAGGAATATCCGGGAGCGCGCGGCCAAGCTCAAAATTCCAAACAAGTCGGCGATCGTTTTCCCGCGCCTCGAGCCTGTGTTGGAAGGAAACGAGATCCAGGATGTGCGGCTTCGCGTGGATGAAGACTTCACCACCCAGCAGCTGCGCATGTCGCGCCTGCGCTTTAACAAGAGGATTCCGGAATAAAAACAGAATCGAACCACGCGGACTTCGAAGAACCTGGAGCAGCATAGCCGCAACCAAAATCAAAAGCTTAACGCAGAGGACGCGGAGATCAACGGAGAGGCCGCGGAGGTGGGATAGCAAAAGACTCAAACAACTGTATTCTCTGCGGTCTCTGCTTTAATCTCTGCGGCCTTTGCGTTAAGTTTTTGGATTTTGTGCCCAAACTGAAAGGGTTTGACAGTAAGTAGTACAAAGGGCAAGAATCAGCCTCTGCGGAGTTTCTGAAGTCTTCGTGGGTTGCTTTGAAGGAGGCTCATGAGTATCGCGCGCAAATCATCCTTATGGTTTTCGATTTTTGTAGTCACTCTACTTTCCGGTGCGGTCGCCTTTGGGCAGTCGGTGCGGACGCCGGAACAGTTCTTCGGACATGCCGCCGGAGCAGAGAAAAAGCTCATGCGTTGGGACATGGAGCTCCAATACTTCCAGGAGGTTGCGAAGAGGTCCGATCGCGTGCTTTACCAGGAGGTCGGGAAAACTACGAACAACAATCCCTTTGTCCTCCTGATCATCTCTTCGCCTGCCAACCTGAAAAACATCGAACATTACAAGCAGATCAACCACCGGCTGTTCGACCCGCGGACGATTGCTTCGGACAAAGAGGCTTATGACCTGACTCACGAGGCTCGGATCTTTGTCCTGGATACATGCAGCATCCATTCCACCGAAATTGGCGCCAATCAAATGACCCCTGAGGCTGTTTACCGGCTGGCCACGGAAAAAACTCCGGAAATCCAGGCGATCCTGGACAATGTGGTTTTCCTGCTCGTGCCCTGCCTCAACCCGGATGGTGAGATCATGGTCACCGACTGGTATAACAAAAACCTGGGTACGCCTTTCGAAAACGCTCCCCTGCCTTGGCTTTATCATCCGTACGTGGGCCACGACAACAACCGTGATGCCTACATGTTCACCCAGAAAGAAACCCGGTTGATCGGCAAAATCCTGTATCAAGACTGGCTGCCGGAGGTCTGGCTGGACCAGCATCAAATGGGGAGCAACGGTCCCCGCATTTTTGTCATGCCCGCGAGTGATCCGATCAATCCGAACGTCGATCCCCTGATC
>JBEKYG010000029.1:0-14312 GCA_049511215.1 Acidobacteriota bacterium
TTCAACGAGATGTGGTCCCGTGACCCCAAAGTACTTGCCCACTTTGCCAGGCACTTCCAGACCGGCGAGCCGATGCCGCAAGCGCTGATGGACAAGATCCTGGCGGCCACCAAGTTCAACGAAGGTTTCGCAACCTCGGAATATCTTGCGGCGGCACTGCTGGACCAAGCCTGGCACCAGCTATCCGCGGGCAAGACTCCTCAGGCCAAGGATGTCATGGCTTTTGAAACCGCCGCGCTCAAAAAGGCGGGAGTGGATTTCTACGCGGTGCCGCCGCGCTATCACACGCCGTACTTCGCGCACATCTTCGAGAGCGGCTACTCGGCCGGTTACTACGCATACATCTGGAGCGACGTGCTGGCCAAGGACGCCGAGCAATGGTTTCATACTCACGGCGGTCTGGAACGCGCCAACGGCGACTTCCTTCGCGCCAAGGTGCTCTCAAAGGGGTTCAGCGCGGATTCCCTCACCCTGTTTAAGGAGTTTTACGGCCAGCTTCCGGACGTTCAACCCTTGTTGGAATTCCGAGGCTTGGCCGTGTCAAAGAAGAATCAATGACCGTTTTCGTGCTCGCTTTCACGCAAAAAAGCAAAAACCTATAGAATGCCTGGGACTGTCTCCCGGACAGGAAGGAGATTCTCATGAAGCGTGTTTGGGCTGCGGGGATTCTCATTGCCGTTTTATGCGCACTCTGGCAACTGCTCATGGGTGTGACAGGCTGGTATAAAGACCCGGTCATGATGAAGGTGTTCTGGGTAGTCATTCTCATTCAGATAGGCTGCCTGATCTGGGGATTGAGGGGTACAGCAAAAGAAGGAAAACGGTATTGGGCACAGGTAGGCTATGGAACGCTCATGTCCCTCATCGCGGGAGTGATCCTCTTCTGTTGGTCCTATCTGTTCACGTCGGTTTTGTATCCGAACTATTTCGCCGAAATGAGGGCCATGCAGGAAGATGTCCTGCGAAAAGCGGGCCAGTCTCAGGCGGAAATCACAGCAGTGCTCGATCTCATGGCAAAAACCCAAACCTCACTCATTCAAGCGATCTCAGGATTCGCGGGGTGTGTAATAACAGGTCTTGTGTGTTCTCTTGTCATCGGGGCGTTCATCCGGAAAAAGAACTGATCAGCGGAACCAAGCGCATGCGCATCACTTCCGGAGGTCGCCAAGCATTTTTGCCGCGTGTTTGACCAGGAGGTCGGCGGCCTCCGGTGCGAAAGTGGTCAGACCGACTTCGTAGCCTCCCTCTTTGTAGAGGCGTTTTGGCGGGAGGTAGCCCTCTCCGCCGTTGCAGATCGTGATCACAAAAGTCTGTTTGAATGGAGATTCTGCCTTGATCGCCTGCCCGGCTTCGGTCAGGACTTCGCAATTCACACCCAAAAAGCCGATATCGCCGATGCGGGCGGCGTAGACGTCGAGGTATTCAACCCGGCTTTCGGCATACCGGCCCGGCAGCTCCAGCCGCGTGCTCATGGTTCGGATCTCCCCGCCGGGCGCCGTTTTTTGGATCCCACGCAAGACATGAACGACCTCATCTCCGAGGAAAGATCCCATCAGAACGGTCTCCGGGCTGGAACGGTTTTTTCAATGCAGTCTCTGACTGATTGATGGCGCGGAACTTTTGGGGACAGTTAAGCGTTTTATAATGTAGCGGCTCACGGATTGTCTGCCTTGCTCTTTTAGGGGAGGGGACTGCAATGGGGGCGATGCTGAACGACCTTCGTTCCGGTTTGCGAATCATGCGTGCACACCCAAGCTTCACCGCCGTGGTGGTGATCATTCTGGCGTTGGGCATCGGGGCCAATACCACGATCTTCAGCGTCATCAATGCCTTGCTCTTCTATCCGATACCCTTTAAGGATGCGGATCGGCTCGTGTCCATCACCGAATCCAGCGAGCGCCTCCGCGGCGGCGGGCCGACGTCATATCCGACCTTTCTGGACTGGAAAAATCAGAATCAGGTTTTTGATGACATGGCGGTCTTTAGCTATGAGGCCGTCAATCTGGCCGAAGGCGGCGAACCGGAACGTCTCGGCGGCCTGCGCGTTTCTGAGAAGGCGATCCCGCTTTTGGGTGCGAACCCGGTTTTGGGCCGTGCCTTCCTGAGCGGCGAGTATGCAGCCAGCGGCGACCGGGTCGTCCTGCTGAGCCACGGCCTCTGGCAACGTCGCTTTGGCGCCAAACCCGGTGCTGTCGGGCAAACCGTCAAGGTGAACGGCCAGATGCACACCATCGTCGGAGTCTTGCCGGCAGATCTCAGGATGGCGATGACCTTCGGATTCGAACCGGCCCTGTGGCTGCCGCTCGTCCCGGCAGCCTCCGGGGACCGCGGAGCGCGGTCTTGCCTGGCGGTCGCGCACCTGAAATCCGGAATCACGATGGAGCGGGCGCGGGCGGATATGGACGTTATAGCCCGCCGTATCGCGGAGTCTCATCCCGACACGAACAAAGGATGGACCACGATGGTCAGCCCCTTGCGCCCGGAGGTCGACACCATAGCCTACGTTCTGCTGGGCATTCTTGTCTGCTCGATTCTCGGGCTCGTCTGCGCCAATGTGATCAACCTGCTGCTGGCACGGGCAACAGGACGGGAAAGAGAGATAGCAGTCAGAGCGGCGCTCGGCGCCAGCCGCATGCGGCTGGTGCGCCAGTTGCTGACGGAAAATCTGCTGCTCTTGCTCGTCGGTTGCGGCACCGGCGTGCTGGCGGCAGCCTGGGCGTGCGATCTGATCAGCTCGCGTTTTGTCGACACCAATCTGGGTGCTCTCCGGATTCGGATCGATGCTCAAGTCCTGGCCGCGACCATGCTCCTCTTCCTTCTGGCAGGAGCAATGGTGGGTGTCGTGCCTGCCCTTCAGCTCTCCAGAGCCGGGCTGAACCGTTCATTGAAGGAAGGAAACCGCAGTCAGTCCGGAAGCTCATCCAAGCGTCGCTTCAAGAGTTTTCTCGTAGCCTCGGAAGTAGCCTTCTCGCTCATGCTGCTGATGGGGGCGAGTCTGGCGGTAAAGAGCTGGTCGAGCCTCTGGAACATCGACCTCGGCTTTCGTCCGGAAAATGTCCTGGCAATGAGGATCTCGCTCGCAGACCCGCGATACGCGGACAGCAACCGGCAGGTTGCCTTTTTCCAGGATTTGCTGAGACGCCTTCAGACCAGGTCCGAAATCCGGTCGGCCGGCGTGGCGAGCGATTTGCCCGCTGCCTCGCCCGAACGAAGCTTCACCATTGCGGAGCGGCCGTTGCCGGCGCCAGGTGAAGCACCGAGGGCACGCTACACTGTCGTGAGCGCCGGCTATTTCAACACCATGACCCTTTCCTTGAAAGCAGGGAGACAGTTTACGGAGCAGGATGTCGCAAGCGCGCCTGCGGTCACGATCGTCAATGAAGCACTGGCGCGCAGATACTGGAACGGCCAGAGCCCGATAGGGAGCCGGATCGAAGTCGCGGGAGCATTGCGCACCATCGTTGGCGTTGCGGGAGACGTCAAGAGCATCCCTCTCAGCCTGAAGCCGGTTCCCGAGATCTTTGTCCCGTTCACCCAGGCGCCCGGCGGCGACATGGCATTGGTGGTCGAGACGACGCTGTCGGACCCGCTGCCAGTTGCAGGCGCCGTCAAGCAGGAAGTGCTCGCCGTAGATGCCGACCAGCCGGTATCAAGAATCATGACCATGGAGAAAGCCTGCACTTCGAACATGGGCGCGATCAAGCTCGGCACGTTCGTGCTCAGCCTGGTGGCGCTGGGCGCTCTGATCCTGGCCGTGGTCGGAATCTATGGAGTTTTGTCCTTTTCAGTTTCGCAGCGCACCCATGAGATCGGCTTGCGCATGGCGCTCGGCGCCCAGCCGCGCGACGTTCTGAGATCGGTGCTCCGGCAGGGTATGATGCTGACGATTTTGGGCATTCTCCCCGGATTGGCCGCTTCCCTGGCCCTCGGACGGGTGCTCTCGAGTTCCCTCTTTGGCGTGGCCCCGGTTGAAATCCTGGTGCTTGCCGGAATTTCGCTGCTGCTCGTCCTGGTCGCCCTGGTGGCCTGTTACCTCCCAGCCCGCCGGGCCGCGGCGGTCGATCCCATGCAGGCCCTCCGCGCTCTATGATCATGGGCACAACCATGCGGCATTTAGCTGCTCTCAAACTGGAAAAGCAGCCACGGATACAACGCATGACCGCGAATAATCAACACAGTGCCCGGTGCAGCGGGGCGTTCGTTATGCCTCTTGTTTTTCCCTGCGTCCTCTTCGTTGACTCTTTGGTAAATCCAGATACCAGGCAATGACGACTTTCCGCTTGCTTCCAGGAGGATGCAGCGCTAGAAACGCCTTAGCACACGATTCCATGAATACGGCGACGTATTGTTCTGGACGCGGATTCACGCAGATAAACGCGGATTGCGCAAGAACCATCCGCGTGCAACCGCGCCCGGGGCTTGCCGGCTTCTGCATGGTTTCTTCCGGCGCCCGGAGTCAAACGCGCCTCTACAGCAGGAACCGCTATGATTGTCAGTAGGACCTGCGCGTTCGACTCCGGGCACCGGAAGAAACCACGAGCGCGCAGCGCTCCCCTCCGGGAGGCAGAAGCCGGCAAGCCCCGGGTGCGGTTGCCTGCGTGAATCCGCGTCCTGAAAATGCATAATGGTATTTAGAAACTTATGCACTTAGCATGGGATTGCGCTGATGTTTGGCCCAAAGGAGAGGGAAATGATGAGTTCGAGATCACTGCTGCCGGCCATAGCCTTCCTGATGCTGCTGCCGGGCCGCGAAGCAGCCGCCCAGAATCCGGCGCCGCCGAACGATCCGGCCGCGCTCAGGCTGGAAGGCGGATCGATTCAGCTTAGTTACAACGGCACGCTGATTTTCGATGGCCGCATCAAAAACCCGGAGGGGCTTCGGACTGCTGTGCCCAACGTCGTGCGCAAGGAGGACACAGTCGACCAGGTGATCGTCTTATATGCGCGCGGGCGTGATCCTCTCGAGATTACGGGCACGGTCGCAGCCAGCAATCAGGCGTTTCCGTGCGAATCCGACCGGGCGGTGCGCGCCCGCCCGATCGTCCGTCACAGTTCAGGATTGAGCCGGAGCCTGCTAAATCAGGCTGTCTATGATCGCAAGTGGGATTGGGTGCTGTCCGTGGATGATCAGCCGCGCACGGCGGTGCGGGTCACCCCGCAGACGGATGGGCCGCAGGCGCGCACTTTCACGCTCGAAGCGCGCGGCAGCGAAATTGTGCTCCGTTTTCGGCCGCACTATTACCGGAAGCATCGCGGCCTCGAGTTCTTCCAACCCTGGACATACGCGGCATGGTCGGGGCCCGTGGTCGGCTGGTGCTCATGGTTTGCCTTCTTTAATAAAGTGACGGAGCAGGACGTCAGGCACACCGCCGACATCATGTCCAAAGTCCTGCTTCCGTTCGGCTACGAGTACCTCCAGATCGACGACGGATATCAGCGGGCTACGGGCCTGCCCGAGTTCTGGCTGAAGCCAAATGAAAAATTCCCGGGAGGGCTCGAGGCGCTAGCGGCGTACATCAGGCAAAAGGGCTTAAAGCCGGGCATCTGGACCAATGCCACCTTTTCCCAGACAGATTATGCCGCAGAGCACAAAGACTGGTTCGTCCTCGATGCCGCGGGCAACGTGGCCCTGGGCAACTGGATCAATCACCCGGTCGATGCGTCCGTGCCTGCCGCCCTCGATACCCTGGTACGGCCCATTTATCGGACTCTGCGAGGGATGGGCTGGGACTACTTCAAACTGGACGCGCTGCGGCATCTGCGCTATGAGGGCTACAACACCTATCGCGACTATTTCGCGAAGAAGGGCGTGGATCCCGCCGATGCCCTGCGCCGGTACGTCGCGGCCGCCCGTGAAGAGATCGGGAACGACCGCTTTCTGCTGGCCTGCTGGGGCGTGAGACCCGAGCTCATCGGCCTGGTCGACGGCTGCCGCATCGGCACCGACGGATTCTCTTACGCCGGACTGGCGCAGTACAACTCATTCAACAATGTGGTCTGGAGAAACGATCCGGACCACATCGAGTTGAGCGAGACCGAGGCGTGGCGCTCGACGATGGTCACTTCGCTGACCGGATCTTTGTTCATGCTGACCGACAAACTGGAACGCTACCAGACGCCCTTCGTCGATCCGGCCCGGCGCGCCGCGCCTGTGCTCGTGACCATGCCTGGGCAACTCTACGACGTCGACCCGTCGCGGTCCTCGCAGCTGGCCCAGGTCGACAGCCAGGTCAGCGGCCGCGATCCGAAGCCGTTCGACGCGGGACTCACGCCGGCAGCCAACCTCTACCTCCTGGATGTGAACCGCCCATTCGAGTCCTGGACTGTGCTGGGCCGCACGGGCGGCGAATTCGACGGCATTCGGTTCGACGAGCTGGGACTGGATTCTGCAAAAACGTATCTGGTTTTCGAGTTCTGGCAGAGAAAGCTTCTCGGCAGCTTCACGAAGTTCTTCACGCCGGGTCCGCTGCCGGCGAAATTCAACTCCCAGGTGTTCATCATCCGGGAACGCGTCGCGCGCCCGCAACTGGTGGCGACCAGCCGCCATATCACGGGTGGAGGAGTGGATCTGATCGATGTCGCCTGGAACCAGAATGAGTTGACCGGCCGCAGCCGCGTCGTGGGCGGCGATCCTTATGAGATCTATCTCACGGAACCGGAAGGCTGGACACTGGCCGGGATCCAATGCGAAGCCGCCACACCGCTGGCGGCGGAGCGCCAAGGCGACATCGTGAAGACAGGATGCCGCTCGGACACCACCCGCGAACTCACTTGGCGCGCCCGCTTCCAAAGGTGAATCCCACCCGATTTCGGGGACAGGCGCCATAACCTCGAAATTCCACAGGAACAAGATTCTGCCAGTCCCGAGTAAATTCGAGGCTATGGCGCCTGTCCCCAATGGCGCTTAATTAAGAGTGACCGCAATCACCTTGTAGTGCCGCCAAATCAATTGTTTAAGCCCCGAAGGGGCGGAGCAGCAAAGCCCAGGGCGTGAGCCCTGGGATCATGGACATCCTGCAGATCAGCCCTGAAGGGGCGGCGCAGGCTGTTTCGCCCTTTCAGGGCTCTATCGAGCACTGCCGTTGTTCCCAGGGCTCACGCCCTGGGCTTTGCTGCTCGACCCTTTCAGGGTCCTAATCGGCCCCCTTAATTAAGCGCCATTCGCGCCTGTCCCCGAAATCCAGCGGCAAGCGGTGCGGTCATCGCTTGGTTCTCCCCATAGTCATGACGTTGGTTCCCTTTCCTTGGCCGCGGCCACGCTGTCGTCGGCGACGCCGACGGCGAGGGACAGGGGGACGGCCCAGATGCGGGGCGACAGACGCTCAACGATGTCGCCGGTGTGGCTGAGAATGCCGTGCGGGGCAGCATCGGGGTATTCGTCGAGGAAGGCATTGAGGCCGTCCGTGTCGTCCAGGCGGGGGCGCGAGGCGGTCTTGACCTCGATGGGCGTGAGGCGGCCCTGACGTTCGATGACGAAATCCACCTCTTTGCCCGTGGTGGTCCGCCAGTACAGCACCTCCGGGCGGGGAGTCTGCGTCTCGCTCCAGGCCAGCAGATCGCCGAGAACGAGGTTTTCCAAGATGAAGCTTGCCATGTCGCTGGCGGCTAGTTGCTCAGGGGTGTGCAGTCCAGCCAGGAAACAGGCCAGCCCTGTATCGCACAGGAAGAGCCGCGGCGCCTTGATCAGACGCTTCGTGCGGTAGACGGCGTACGCAGGCAGACGGTGCAGAAGGTGCGAGGCTTCGAGCAGACCGAGGTAGCGGTGGGCGGTCGGCTGCGAAAGGCCGGCGTCGCGCGCCATGTCGCTCTGGTTCATCAACTTCGCGGTGCGCAACGCAGTCACGCGGAGGAGGCGGCGGAAGTCCACCAGGTGCTCGATAGTCGAGAGCATCTGCAAGTCGCGCTCCAGGTAGGTTCGCACATAGCCGTCGAGCCACTCGGTGCGGGCTTGCGGGTTGCGGGCCAGTGCGGCGGGGGGAAAACCTCCCGCCATGGCGGCTCGATGCCAGTCCATGCGCCGCGCGTGCATATGGCGAAACTCCCCGGGAGCCGACAGGAGCGCGTCCCAGGGGCAACAGGCGCCACCCCCCGCCAGTTCGGAACAGGTCATGGGCATCAATGTCTTGTACACGGCCCGGCGCGCGCGACAATGCGGCGCGCAATGCGGGGGCCAGACATCGACCAAGCTCTGCATGATAGTTATTCATGCCGTGAATCATAATTCACGGTTGAGCTGCGTTCAAGAGCTGCCGACAAGTCAGCCTGAGCCGTTAGATATGTTGGACGTACAGCAAGCATTTGACTGGAGCATACTGCGTTTGTTGTTGCGGCGCGGCCTTTCGGGAGGATAGGATGCCGTTAGGGTCTTTATGCATGCGAGAGGTCATGTTAATAGAGACATCCGGGCAGTGAGAAGCCATCCGGTGGCATCCTGAGCCCTGTGTGGGAAGCATCGTTTGTAAGGTGCCACCGCCTGTGCCCCAGATACCCCGTCTGCTCGATCAAGTTCGCGAGGAAATCCACAACTGGGCAGAATGCTGAGAACGGCGCCTCGCCGCCGGTTTGTATTCGGTTCGCGAGGTGGGCCCCGCAGTGTATCTGGTTAAGCGGGCGAAGCCAGCCTCGTCGAAGCTGAGCTTTTTCAGCTGGATGGACGCGGCCAGGCGGGCGGCAGTTCCAGGTACACCACCGCCGCCCACCCGGCCAATTATTTCGCAAGTTCTGTACTATACGTTCGGTGGATTATAGGCTGCGTCGAAAGGAGAGGATCAATGAGGGACGAATCCGGACAAGGGCCATCGACCTCACTGCCAGCAGTTGCACGTGTGCTCGTGGGCATCGGCCGTGTGCTCGTGGGCATCGGCCTCGTGTTGGTTGCTTTTGCCCTCGTTCTCAACCTTGCGACCTGGGTCCAGGGCGGGCAACTGAACCGGCGTGGGTTCCTCACATCCTTGGGCATTGGCTTATTGCTGTCCGCGCTGTTCGCGGGACCCCAGCGCCGGGCGCTCTTTTATGCCCTACTCGTGACGAGCCTAGCGTTAATCCCGGTCAGCTTCTTTCTTTGATACCTTGTCAGAGACTATTCGGAAGGGTGCCAGACTAACTGCCTGACCCTGCGGAAACATTGAGAATTTGCGTGTCAGGCATTATGTCTGGCCGCTTCCGGATAGCATCTCAGGTGGTAGGTAGCGAGGCCAACCGCCGAACCAGGCGCTGCACCTGACCGCGGCGGCATTACGGCCTCCCAGGGTTCAACGCCCACGCAGCCGCCGCGGCAGGTGAGCTTGGTTGTTCGCTGCCAAGATCATGACACGGATGCCAAAAAAGATGAGCCCGGGCATGAAAGCCCACCACACGGCAAAGTGGGCACGCACTATGACGAAGTGGCTAGTCAGGTATAGTCGGCGCACGGGAGCCAAGTGGAACTTGGTAGATTTCGGGGGCAAAACGAGAGCCGAAGCTCGCGGTATTGTTGATATGATCGCGATCCGAAAGGATCACCGCCATGACGGTCCAGCTCTCAAGCGCGGAGACCTTTTCGAAACCGTCCTGATTCAGACCAAAGGTGGTTCTGCACCGCGACCCACGCCGGACGATGTTGCTCGCCTGTCAAGGGTCGCCCAACATCACAGGGCGAAGGCTGTCATCCTCGCAGAGTGGCGGCGTGCCAAGAAACTCGAACTGTTCAAGCTCAATGGAACGCACTGGCAATCGGTCTTGCCGGATGAAATCTTTGGTTGATCGAAGAGTAACAGCAGGCAGCGAACTAACGGCTGCAGCGGACGGCGCGATGCGCCGCCGCTGATCCGTGGCGTTAGGCGTGCAATCAGAGTCATGACAGTCGAGCAGACCGGTGTGGTAGACATCATCAGTACTGACCCGTTATCGGGCGAGGTGCGACTGACGATCCCCGATCATCTCGAGTGGTCTCCTGAGCACTTGATCATGTTACAGGAGAAGATCAACTCTTACGTTCGCTTTATCGAGAGTGGAGAAATATTCTCCTCCTATCCGGAGGCCCAAGGTCGCCGGTTGGTGATAAACGTCGCAATACTGCGTCGCCCTGGCGAGTTGGGTACTCAATTTCTGGAAATGGCGAGCGCGCTCGTCGAGGCGGCGGGCTTCGGGTGCAGGTATGGCCCGTTGGCAGGAACATACGCCGAAGACGGTGGATGACCGAGTATCGATCTCTACTGCCCGCCGCCTACAAGTTGTTGCAGCGGACCAGCGAAAAGCGCGGGCCGCCGAGCGCGGACGTCAGCCTCAAACGAGCTTCCAGGCAACTTGACAGGATACCTCTTTGTAGGCTATACATTGTATATCCTACGGAGGTGCGGAGATGGTCACGAAGGTACAGAAATGGGGGAACAGCCAGGGACTCCGCCTCGCCAAGCGGGTGCTCGAGGACGCGCACATTTCGGTCGGTGATAACGTCGACGTAACCATACGGGACGGGACGATTATCATTGTTCCGATAAAACGCATCCGCGGCAAACGGAGCCTGCAAGAGCTGGTGGCACGTATTCCCAAAAACTATGAGGTTTGGGAAATCGATTGGGGAAAACCAATCGGCAGAGAGGTGTGGTAAATGCGGCCTTACGTCCCGAAAAAAGGCGACTTCATTGCCGTCACTTTCGATCCTCAGTCTGGCCACGAGCAGAGAGGCCGCCGACCTGCATTGGTTGTGAGCAACACTCAGTTTAACGAACATACGGGTCTTGCTATGGTTTGCCCTCTCACCAACAAAGATCGGAGATTCCCCTTCCATGTCGCTATTCCTGATCACCCGGAAGTCAACGGATTTGTGATGGTTGAGCAGGTTAAGCCGATCGATTATCGGGCACGCAAGGTCCACCTGATTGGGAGCGCCTCCGAAGGGGTGCTCGAAGAGGTTCTCTCCATCCTTGATGCCTGCATTTACTAGAGGCCTAATAAAGCGTTCCAGCGTTCGGGCAAAAAGCGCCCGCCGCTGAACGCTGGCGCTTTCTGGCTTGGCCTGGCCGTCAGCAGTGTGTTTACGACGCGGACTTTTCCGTTATAATCTCTTTACTTATTGTGAAAAGGGGAACCCGATGCGACGGATACTGTACTTTGGAATTATCATCGTTGCAGTTTTGTTTTGCGGAGGCACGCTGGGATTTACCCAGCAGCTTGACACAACCACCGTCATCGGTGGCGGCGGAGGAGACGAGTTTTTCGATTTTCAGCCTCCGGCGGGAACACGCGTCGCCGAGGTGCGCGTTCGGTTTGGAGACGTCGTCGATGCAGTACAGATGGTCTACGAGCTTCCAAACGGACGCACCGTCATGGGCTCGCGGCATGGCGGCACGGGCGGCAGGCTCAGCATCTTTCATCTCGATCCGGACGAATTTGTCGTTGGCCTCTCCGGCCGTTGCGGCGACACGGTCGATTCCCTTCGCATCGAGACCAACCGGCGTTCGTCCGATCTCTTTGGAGGGGGCGGAGGGGCCAGGGACTATCGCATCGATGTTCCGCGCGGATACCAGGCCGTAGGTTTTATAGGCAGGGCTGGGAACACACTGGATGCCGTTGGATTGACTTACGCTCCGATGCCGCGCCGCCGCGAAAACTTCACACCACCCCAGGAGGTGCAACCGCAGTTCCCCCAAACGCAGCTGGCAGGCGGGGCCGGCGGCTCACCCTATTCTGACCAGGAGGCTCCCGCGGGAGCGAGGATCGCTGAGATTCGCGTGCGTTCAGGCAGGGTGGTTGATTCGGTTCAGGTGATTTATCTCTTGCCAAACGGCCGCTACGCTCAAGGGGCGCAACACGGTGGCTCGAACAGCGACGAACACATCTTTCGTCTGGAAAGCGATGAGTACGTCATTGGTCTATCCGGCCGTTACGGCAACACCGTGGATTCAATGCGCATTATTACCAACAAGCGGATATCCCCGCAGTTCGGAGGGCCCGGGGGAGACAGGGACTACCGCATTGACGTCCCGCAAGGGAACCAGGCGATCGGGTTCGCAGGCAAGGCGGGAGATTCCATGGATGCCATCGGGCTTACCTACACGCGGCTGACATTCAGAAAATAGCTTGCCCGCGTAGAGGACCACGAAATGCACGGCGCGGCATAGCCGCAACCAGACTTTAACGCCAAGACGCAAAGACGCCAAGAAATCAGCGATTCGAGATTCGAAATTCGAGATTTTAAGATTTCGAATTTCGAATCTCGAATTTAAGTAAAGATCAAAGCTTTTGGCGCCTTGGAGTCTTGGAGTCTTGGCGGCAAGAGTTCTTTCCGCCCGGCAGATGTTTGAGCAACCAATTCGCCAGCTTGCTTACATCGTCCGGATGAAAGGTCGGCATTTTGGGGACTGCCGGATAGTCGGCAACTACGGCGACCAGCTCCTCACGCCGCGTCTTGATTCCGCCGCGAGAGTCCTTCCGCAGCACCTCGATCTTCTTCAGCCCGACGTTGCGCTTGCCGCCTTCCACGAGGACGATATCCGCTGCGCCGAACTGCTCGCGGGCTAAAGCAGCGAGGTCGCTTTCGCATTCCATTCTCCGTAGGACTGCAATCTCTCCGGGCGCGGCAAGCGCGACACCATCCGCGCCGGCAGCCAGAAACTTCGACGAATCTTTCTCCGCGTCTCCGAAATCGAACCCGTGGCTGCAGTGCTTGACGACGGCCACGGTTAGGCCGCGCTCCTTTAATTCAGCCACGAGGCGGGCGATGAGCCGTGTTTTGCCGCTTTCGGAATCACCGACAAATGCGATAATTTTCATAAAAGGGCGCTGATTCGCCGGCACCGCGGGAATTTATAGCACAGCGAATTGTGGATGGACAGGGGCTTGCAGGTACTCGTCGCAAGCCGGTGCACCATAAAAACATCCATGCCTGCTATCCGTTGCCTTGACTGAGTTGGCGCACACACGGGATAATCGCAGCGCCATGGCAGCACGAGAGCTCAGTGATTCTGGTGTGGCCGCGGTCCGGGTTCCCGGGCTGCTTGAGGGATTCAGGAAAGTCATCCTGGAGTCAGAGAGAGGGTACGAAGATAGGTGTTTGTTTTCAGAGGGCCTCCCATGGCGAAGGAATCCATCGTGAGAGTTCTAATCTCTGGTGCGCTTTTTGTTTCCACCGGGATCGGTCTCGCAATCGCCGCTTACGGCCAGGAGCGGCTGCGGATGGCTACGACCACTTCCGTGCAGGACTCTGGATTGCTGACCTACCTGCTCCCGCATTTCGAAATGCTGTGTAAGTGCAAGGTGGACGTGATCGCGGTTGGGAGCGGACAAGCATTAAAGCTGGCGTCCAATGGAGACGTGGACCTCGTCATCGCTCACGATCCGCAGGGGGAGAAGAAGCTTGTAGACGAAGGATTCGGAATCGGCCGCAGGACCTTCATGGTCAACGATTTTGTCGTCCTGGGGCCGGATGCTGACCCTTCTGGGATCCGCGGAACCAAAGACGCGGCCCTGGCGTTACTGAGAATTCAAAAGACCGGCATGCCTTTCATTTCCCGCGGCGACGAATCCGGCACGCACATAAAGGAAAAGGCACTTTGGCAAAAAGCCGGGATCAAGCCGGCAGGCGCCTGGTACCTCGAGATCGGGCAGGGCATGGGCGCAGTCTTGACTATGGCCAATGAGAAGCAAGCGTACACGCTCTGCGATAGAGCCACGTACCTCGCGCGCATGAATCAGTTGAATCTCCAGGTTCTGGTGGAAGGAGATCCGGAATTGCTCAATCTTTATTCGGCGATCCAGGTCAACCCCGCCCGCTTCCCCGCGGTCAAGTCCGACGTTGCGCGCCGCCTGATCGGCTGGCTCTGCTCGCCTGAAGGGCAGAAGCTCATCGGTGACTTCACCGTGGGCGGGCGCAGACTTTTCACCCCAAGTTGCGGTTCCAGAAGGTAACTCCTTGAGCGACCTCGGAAAAGCATTGACCGACGCCGTCCGAATGATCCTCTCCGCGGATCCCGAAATCATGGCAGTTGCTTCCGCATCGCTCCGCTTTTCGTTGAGCAGCACGCTGCTGGCCTCGGCGATTGGCATTCCTGTCGGGGTTACGCTGGCATCCTCACGAATGCGATTCAAGCGTTTCATCGAAGACATCCTCAACACCCTGTTGGCGATGCCCACGGTCGTGGTCGGACTGCTTATCTACACCCTGATCTTCAGCCAGGGTCCCTTGGGAGGGTTACGCCTTCTGTTTTCACCGGCGGCCATTATTCTGGGACAGACCGTGCTGATCGTCCCGATCGTGGCGGCTCTGGCCTGTACAGCAGTCTCGATGGTCCACCCTATCGTGTCCGAGACCGCTATGACCTTGGGCGCAGGAA
>JBEKYG010000030.1:0-14187 GCA_049511215.1 Acidobacteriota bacterium
CTCGAGAAACCTGACCCCGTTGTCGTAGGGCGTCACCCAGTCGCCCCGCTCGACCATATTTAATGCTGGTTGGGCATAGTGGCCCTCGTCGTAGTCGATTACCGCGCGGTTGGCCGTGGAAGATAGATAGATGATTCCAGCCACCACTAATGGAAGCAACACCGCCGGCCTGGCCCGGCCGCTGCCCGATTGCGTTAGCATTGGCTATTTCTATCTTGAGGGGGTGCGAAGCGCAAGCAAATTTCGGCAGCCGGCGGAGGCACCATCCCGGGTTTCCCCTTGGTTGTGGCCGCCGGGGCGGCGCCGTGTATTTCGTGGTTCAAACTGGTGGCGGTCCGGCCGCCTTCCCTGGATCCGTGGTTCCCGTGCCAGGCTGGGGAGTGACCCACGTATGGAGGTCACGCCGCTTTGTGGCCACGGTGACAAGATATGGGTTCAGGAATGTGCGCGCCAGAAAGGACAGCTGAGGAATGTCCATCACGTGAAGCCACGCTTTCATCATCGGAGCAAAAAGACGCCCGTACCAATGAACGCCAACCTTATTGAAGCTCAGCCTGCGGCTTGGCGACAGCGACACGAATTTCAGTGAGGAATCGGCCAGGCGAAAATACCTCACGATCTCCGAGAAACGCGGGAGCATATCCCCGTGCGGCCAATGCCACCGGATGCTGCCGGCCTCCCCACCGTGCCAGAAATCAGCGGGAAAGGAACCGTTGGGATGATCCAGCAGGATGAACCCGTCGTCCTTCAGCACGCGAACTAACTCGCGCACGAACTGCTGCCGTTGCTGGTCACAGTCCGCCAGGCGGCGGGAATGGTAGCCATCCGCTTCCTCTTCTTCGTGGATTCCGATGTGCTCCACCAGCCCGGAGGAGAAAACGACATCAAAAGCCGCGTCCGCAAACGGAAGCCGAAGCGCGTTGGCCGAGATGAGTTGGGCGCGGGCGCGCCGCTGGCACCATTGCTGGTGACGCGCGCGGCCGGCATCGACACCCCAGGCATCGATGCCATGCTCTCTCAGGATGTCCACGGTGATCCCGTTGCCGCAGCCGCAATCGAGAATCGTGAGGCGGTTCGCGGGTTTCCTGGAGAACAGGGCGTATCGATGAATGAGGGGAGAGAAGAAGTGGTCCATGCGTGCAGCGACACCTTCGGCTTCCTGCTCGAGGATCGCGCGCTGCGTGATATCCTCCTCGTCGAGATCGAAATCATCAAACTCCGAGCCCTGGAGGAAATCAAGCCCGCCGGATGACAGCCTGTGATAGGTCTCACCGCACGCACAGGTGATGGCGAGGTTTTCGGTAGGTTCCAGACTGGCGCCGCATTTCGGACATATGAGCATGGCTCATACTATCACGCCTGGGGGTAGTAGTCGGTTGGACGTTTTATCACGGCCCCGGAAAGGTCGCGCGCAGGCCGGAAATCGGTTGCGAGATTGGGGACGGCAGCCTATGCGTCAGGGTGCATCCGACGACGGATGAAAAGACTATCCTCCTTCTGGGATGAGATCATTGGTATCAGTATCGGTATCGGTATCGGGGTCGCAATCGCAGTCGCAGTCGCTATCGGCTTTCACAGACTGACACAACCGACTGCGATTGCGACCCCGATACCGATACCGACGCTCTTGACTTTCTGCTTCTATTTTCGGAAGAGTCACCATTTTCCCGCATCCCTTCTCGAATCTGACGAGATTCTCCCGGCGACAAAAGGTGGCTATCCCCAATCTCGCCGCGAGTCCTGCGACTTTGCCGGAGTCTTGGCAGGGGCGGTTTTTCGTTGCTTCCATGCCGGCGCTGAAATAAAATATCGGGTTTTTCTGGGGCCTCCCTACAGGCTCCTCCGAGTGCACTCTTTACTTACCTAATGATGAATCCCTGGGACGTGTAGGGTCGCTCAGGGAAGGGGAAGTCACGTGAAGATACACGAATACCAAGCAAAAAAAATACTGGCTCAGTTCGGCGTCCCGATCCCCCGGGGTGAGGTCGCGTCGAGTCCCTACGAGGTCTATGACATCGCGGCTCGGCTCGGCGGGACCGTCGTGGTGAAGGCGCAGATCCACGCGGGAGGCCGCGGGAAGGGTGGCGGAGTCAGGCTTGCCGCCAGCCCGGCGGAGGCCGAGAGAATTGCGCACCAGATTATCGGCATGACGCTGGTAACTCACCAGACCGGGCCCGAAGGGCGCACCGTCAGGCGTGTGCTGATCGAAGAGGGCATGCGGATCAAGAAGGAATTCTACCTCGGTATCGTCATCGATCGCGCCAGCCAACGTCCGGTGTTTATGACCTCGACCGAAGGCGGCATGGATATCGAGAAAGTGGCCGCGGAAACGCCCCGCCTGATCAACAAGGAATATATCGATCCCAAGGTAGGATTTCAGGCGTTCAACGCCCGCCGTCTCGCGTTCGGTCTGGGTTTGATTGGGGAATTGCTCGCACCGGCAACAAAATTCATGACTGCGCTTTACCGCGCCTTTGAAGCCACGGACGCGTCGCTTGTCGAAATCAATCCCCTTCTGCTGACCGAGGATGGCCGGCTCCTGGCCTTGGATGCCAAGATCAACTTCGATGACAATGCACTCTACCGCCACAAGGAGTTGTTGGAGTATCGGGATTACTACGAGGAAGATCCGCTCGAGATCCAGGCGTCGCGCTACGGCATCAACTACATTCGTCTTGATGGAACGATCGGCTGCATGGTGAACGGTGCCGGTCTCGCCATGGCCACGATGGACATCGTGAAGCTTGCGGGCGGCAGTCCGGCCAATTTCCTCGATGTGGGAGGTGGCGCTACCACAGAGCAGGTTCGGAATGCATTTCAGATTCTGCTGGCAGACAAGAACGTGAAAGCGGTTCTGATCAATATCTTCGGTGGGATCATGCGCTGCGATATCGTTGCCGGCGGCGTTGTCGAGGCGGCACGCTCCATGGGCGTCACGGTTCCCATGGTTGTGAGACTTGAGGGGACGAACGTCGAACGAGGGCAGGAAATTCTCAGAACCTCCGGGCTCAAGTTCACGGTTGCCGATGGCATGAAGGATGCCGCGGAAAAAGTCGTTGCGCTGGCTAAATAAGGAGAATTGCCTTGTCCATACTCGTTGATAAAAATACTCGTTTGGCAGTGCAGGGGATTACGGGACGTGAGGGATCGTTTCATACCCAGCAGTGCATTGCTTATGGTACCAGAGTGGTCGCCGGTGTGACCCCCGGTAAGGGAGGAACCGCTCATGAGGGGATTCCCGTCTTTAATACGGTTGCCGAAGCGATCGCAAAGGAGGGCGCCAACGCTTCGGTGATTTTCGTGCCCCCTCCCTTTGCAGCGGACGCCATCATGGAAGCCATTGCGGCGGAAATGCCTTTGATCGTGTGCATCACCGAAGGGGTGCCCACACTGGATATGGTCCGGGTTTCATCCATGCTCGCCCTCTCGAAGAGCCGGCTGATCGGGCCGAACTGTCCCGGCATCATCTCTCCGGGGAAATGCAAGATCGGCATCATGCCCGGCAGGATATTTAAGGAAGGAAATGTCGGAGTCGTCTCCCGCAGCGGGACCTTGACCTACGAGGGCGTCGGACAGTTGACCACCAGAGGCCTTGGCCAGTCGACTTGCATCGGAATCGGCGGGGACCCGATCATCGGCACCAACTTCATCGACACCCTCAAGATGTTCAACGCCGATCCGGATACCCAGGCGGTTGTCATGATGGGCGAGATCGGCGGCACCGCGGAGGAAGAGGCCGCCGCTTACATTCAACAAAACATGAAGAAGCCGGTGGTCGGATTTATCGCCGGTCAGACGGCGCCTCCGGGACGCAGAATGGGGCACGCCGGTGCCATCATCTCGGGCGGCAAGGGAACCGCAGCCGAGAAGATGGTAGCCATGCGGAAGGCCGGGTTGCATGTAGTAACCAGCCCCGCCGATATCGGCGAGGCTGTCGCCAAGGCGCTGGAGGGTAGTCGATGACCGAACAGACCCTGGCCATCATCAAACCTGATGGGGTAGCTCGCAACTTGATCGGAGAGATCATCCGACGTATCGAATCGCAGGGCCTGGCGGTCAAGGCACTGAAGATGATCCGCCTGTCTAAGAAGCAGGTGGAAGGCTTCTACGCAGTGCACAGGGAGGAGGCGTTTTTCGACAGCCTGACCACATTCATGTCCGAAGGACCGGTGGTTCTGATGATCTTGTCGGGTGAGGAAGCCATATCGTCCTGGCGCAACCTGATGGGAGCGACGGATCCAGCCAAGGCTGCCCCGGAAACCATTCGCAAGGATTTCGGCATTTCCATCGAGCGGAATACGACGCACGGCTCCGATGCCGCCGCGACGGCCGCATTCGAGACTGCGTACTTTTTTAGCGAGCTCGAAGCTTGCAACTGAGCCGAATTATTGCGATGCTTTAATCTGAGCGTTCGGGTTCTCCCGTTCTCCTTCTCCGTGACTCCCCCGAACCAGTTTTCGGAGGGGGACAGCTGGAGGCCCGACGCTCAGGGAGACTCCAATGAGTCCGCTGGGTCGTCTGCTCATCGTGGTCGGCGTGGTGCTGATCATTTTGGGGATCATCCTCAGCTACTCGGACTTTTTTTCCTTTCTCAAACTCGGCCGGCTTCCGGGCGACATCGCAATCAATCGGCATGGCGTCCGATTCTATTTCCCACTCACCACCTGCATCCTGCTGAGCCTCGTCCTGTCGCTGGTCGTTTACTTTTTCAAAAGATAACCACGACCATTCCGCCAGGGTTCTGAATCCTCCGAGTCCCCAATTTCCCGATGTGGGTGGTGATCATCGGTATCGGAATCGGCATCGGGGTCGCAATCGCAGTCGCAGTCGGCCTTCGCCGACCTACACAACCGATTGCGACTGCGATTGCGATACCGATACCGACCCCGATGGATTTAGCGATCTCATTCATTTTCGGACCAGCCAAGTGTCAACATGCTTATAAACTAAATGGTATCTGTTGAGGTTTCTTCGAAATCTCAGAGGTCTGCAATATGCGCTCTATCGGTCCGGGATTCGCCGCGTTGACAGTCATACCGGTGCGGCATATATTTAGGTCCCATGGACCATAATTTCGAACATCGCAAAGACTTAACGCCTCTGGAGCAAGGCATTCTTGACGCGTTGCGCCAGGTGAAAGATCCGGATCTTCACAGGGATATTGTTGCTCTTAACTTCATCAAGAATCTGAGCGTGGATCAGGGCAAGGTTTCCTTCACGATTGAACTCACAACACCCGCGTGCCCGGTGAAAAAACAGATGGAGGATCAGGCCCGGCAGGCAGTCTTGCGAGTGAAAGGCGTTCGTGAGGTCGAGATCAATATGTCCTCCAGCGTCACTGCCGCCAAGCATGGCATGGGCAAACAGGATATTGCCGGGGTCAAGAACATCGTGGCTGTCGGCAGCGGTAAGGGTGGCGTCGGGAAGAGCACGGTCACCGTGAACCTGGCCGTTGCACTCGCGAGCGCCGGAGCAAAAGTGGGACTGCTGGATGCCGATATCTATGGCCCAAATATCCCTTTGATGATGGGAATCACCGGGCAGCCCTATGCGGTGGATCAACGGATTCAGCCGCTCTCCAACTTCGGCGTGAAGGTCATGTCGATGGGTTTTCTGGCGGCACAGGACACCCCGGTGATCTGGCGCGGCCCCATGCTCCACAACGTGATCCAGCAGTTCGTGCGCCAGGTGGATTGGGGCGAGTTGGACTATCTGCTGGTGGATCTGCCTCCAGGGACGGGGGACGTGCAGCTGTCGCTAACCCAGACGGTCCCGCTGATGGGAGCGGTAGTTGTCACCACGCCCCAGGACGTGGCTTTGCAGGACGCCCGCAAAGCAATCATGATGTTCCGCCAGGTGAGGGTCGAGATCTTGGGAATTGTGGAGAATATGTCGTACTTCGAGTGTCCGAAATGTAGCACTCGTACCCACATCTTCAATCATGGCGGAGGCGAGGTGACCGCCGGAAAGTACGACGTGCCCTTTCTGGGAGAAGTCCCGCTTTATCTTGGTATCCGGGAGGGAGGCGATGACGGGAGGCCGATCGTGCTTGAAGAGCCCGGATCACCGGCGGGCACCGCCTTTGCCCAAATTGCGGCCAATGTGGCAGCTCAGGTCAGCATCGCCAACCAGAACAGCCTGAATGCCATGGTCATCGAGTAGTGCAGATATTAGTCCTCCATCCTGGGGCGCTGGGAGATATCATTCTCTCTCTTCCAGCACTCCAAATCCTGCGCGAAAAATTCCCGAACGCGGGCATAACCCTCGCAGCCGACATTGACTCCGCCGGTGCCATAGCAAATGGTTATGCCGACCAAATCCTGTCGTTGTCAAGCCTTCCTTTGCATCGTCTCTTCAGGTCGGGAACCATCCCGCCCGGAGATGAGTTGCTCTGGCGTTCCTACGACCGAATCATTTCCTGGACCGGGTTCGGCGCAGAGGCATTCGCTAAGCAGTTCACGCGGCTTCATCCCCACGTCCTGGTGGCGGCCTGGAAACCAGAAGTTGGTGACGGGCGACATGTGGCGCGCCTTTTCATTGATTCGCTGCGCCCCTGGCTAATTCCCCCCCCTGCCATTCCGCTACCGGAAATCAGGCTCGACGCAGCTGCTCGACTGGGTGGAGCAGAGTGGCTTCGGGAACAAGGTTGGCAAGGAGAGAGACCCTTATTTGCCTTAAACCCAGGTGCAGGAAGCGCTGCGAAGCGCTGGCCGCCGTCGCGGTTCCTCGAGCTGGGGCAGCGGCTGCGCACCGTGGGGGACCTTTTGATTATCGAGGGTCCTGCTGAGCCCGGATTGGGTCGTGATCTGGCCGGCGAGCTTGGGCCCGGCGCATATTTGGCAGCCAACCTTCCCTTGCGGTCGCTCGCGGCAGTGCTGTCACACTGCCGCGTTTTTGTCGGCAACGACTCGGGAATCTCACACCTGGCGGCGGGTCTGCGCATCGGCTGCGTTGTTCTTTTCGGCCCAACCTTGCCGGAGCACTGGGGACCGTTGGGTCCACAGGTGACAGTCCTTCGGGACGCCGGAAATTGTGTTGCGTGCGTGCAAGAAACGGGAGCAGGCCATGCCTGCCTGGAATGTATTCCAACTGAAGCGGTCGGCAAGCAGATCGATCGGCTCGGGGTGTTGCAAAGGATATATCCGTGACACTTGCAGGCGATGAACTGGCTTGGATTCAGGCTGTTGGCTGTCTGCCGAGCCAATCGAGCGGAAGACCGGATAGCGCTTGACAGTTCCGGCCGGCACCTGCAACAATCCGACTCCGCCAAAGTCAGGATCGTGACCCAGGCTGTCAATCCGCGTGATGAAGACATCAACTCATGCTTGCGTGTCAGCGGCTCGAAGAAGCTTTGATACCAAGAGTAGCCCTGTAGGCGCAACGGGTCCATAATTCCACAGACCGCCGGGAGATTACACCGATTGGGCAAGAAGAGCAGACTGAAGAAGGGAAGGAGGATAGCGAAGGTTGAGAGCGCGCCGGGCACAGCGCGCTTTCCCTTGTGGGTTCTCCCATTGGTGGCTTTGGTTGCAATTCTGGTGTTCGTCCGGACCATTCCCTACGAATTCGTCTACGATGATCAATTACAGATTCGTAACAACACCTGGATTCGCGACTTGTCGAAAGTCTGGCGTTTCTTCAGTGCCGATGTCTGGGCGTTTACAGGCAATCCGATTCCATCAAATTACTACCGGCCTCTGCAGATGCTGGTTTACGCACTCGCATACTCAATTGCGGGACTGAAACCCCATGTCTTTCATCTCTTCAATATCATGCTGCACGCCTTCTGCAGTGTTTTTGTGGCTCTGATCGGGTTTCGCCTCAGCGGGAACAAATTTATCGGCGCCGCGGCCGGCTTTCTCTTTGCGTTGCATCCGATCCATGCGGAGTCGGTTGCCTGGATCGCCGCGGTTACGGACACGTTGTGCGCGGCCTTTTATTTCCCGGCTCTTTATTTCTATCTCAAGGATAGCGAGAATCCCCAAAAAACCGCCATTATCCTCGCCCTGGGCTGCTACATGGGGGCATTGTTTTCCAAGGAGATGGCATTCACTTTTCCGGTGGTCGCGGCCTGGCTCGACTGGTGCCTGCACAGGAAGTTGCGTTGGTCGCGCTACGCCATGTTTGCCGGGATATTCGCCTTTTATTCCGTCTTGCGGATTGCGGCGCTTCACGCGTTTTTTGTCCACCAACTGCCGGTTGATCTTGCGCCCCTGCCGCGGTTCTTGAGTACCATCGTGCTGCTCGCTCAATACACCGCCAAGATGTTCGTGCCATATAACATCAGTGCGTTTCATGTTTTTCAACCGACCACGAGCATCTTGAGCCTGAATCTCTTGCTGAGCTTGATTCTGCTGGCGGCCTTCGCCGCGGCCGCGTGGATGCTTCGCCGGCAGCACATTCTGCTGTTCTTGTTCGGATACTGCATTCTGACGATTGCTCCGGTACTGAACCTGACCGGTATTGGAGAAAACGTCTTCGCGGATCGCTACCTCTACATCCCCACCTTGGGATCTTGCCTCCTTCTTCCCCTGGTCGCCAAAGAACTGATGCAGGTCTGGCCCTCGAGGCTACGTCTTGGCCTGAAGGCGGGCTTTGGCCTGCTCCTCGCCTTGCTGGCAGCTTTTGCCGGGATGCTTTGGAACGAGGCCGCGGTTTGGCGCGACACCCCGACGCTTTTTCGAGAAACCATGAAGCGTTCGCCCTCGGCCGCCTTGATTGCTCTCAATCTCGCAAGCTACTACTATGACCGCAATGACCTCCGGAGCGCAGAGGAATGGGATGCGAAGGCGCTGGAAGGTTGGAATAAGTCTTTTTTGAAGAACAGGAATGGCCTGGCCGAGATATATGCTGGACTCGGCGGAATTCGCTTCAAACAGGGAAGGACAGCTGAGGCGCGCGAGTATTACATGAAAGCATATGAGGAGGCGCCGTATTATTATGCCATCTTGGAAAAAGTCGGGTTTTTCTACCTGCGTGTTCGGGAGTATGACAAGGCGCTTAGCTTCTTTGAAGCTACCATCAGGGTGAATCCGAGCAGGGACGTGGCATACAGCAATATCGCCGGGATCCAGGCGCTTCACGGGCACTGGGATCAGGCCATTGCCAATGCGCAGAAAGCGCTGGCGCTTGCTCCAAACTCCGGCGAGGCTTGCGCGAACCTGGCGTACGCTTATGCCGCCAAGGGGATGAAGGAGGAGGCGCGCCGGGCCTATCAGGAATTGAAGAGGATTGACCCCTCGAGGTCGAGTTATGCAGACGCCGAGTTGAAGGCTCTGGCATCGCGATAACGAACTTCGCGGATCGTTATCTTTACGTCCCCACTCTGGGATCATGTCTCCTCATTCCTCCGATCGTTCCGGCACTCATGCAGGTCTGGCCCTCGCGCCCGCAATGGCTCAACCTCCGGGTCGGTGTCGCTTCCGTCGGTGTGCTGTTGGTTGTCTTTTCCTGGCTGCTCACGAACGAGATCGCAGTGTGGCGTGACACGCCCGCCCTTTACCTCGAGACCATTAAGCGTTCCCCCGGGGCTTCGGTAATCGCACATGACCTCGGACGCTATGACTTCAATAGCAATGATCTGGAGCGAGCCCAGGAATGGGAGATGAAGGCACTGGCGGCTTCGGAAAAGTCCTTTATCGAGAACAAACCCAACCTGGCCGGGATCTACGAAGGCCTGGGCGCGATCTGCTTTAAAAAAGGGAAGCTGACCGAGGCGCGCGATTATAACTTGAAAGCCTATGAGGAAACGCCCGGTGAGCAAACCCTGATGCAAAATCTGGCCACTCTCTATATTGCCCTTCGAGAGTACGGCAAGGCCCTGCCACTTCTGGAGGGCGTGGTGAGGGCAAACCCTCGCAATGAGGTGGCCTACAGCGATATGTCTGCGCTTTATGCGGCGGCCGGGCAGTTTGATCTAGCCATCGAGAATGCGCGGAGAGCTCTGGATATCAATCCCAAGTACAGCAACGCCCTGTTGAATCTCGCACGCGCCTATGCCGGCAAGGGAATGAAGGAAGAGGCTCGCCGGGCTTATCTGGATTTGCAGAGGATCGACCCCGCGAAGGCCGGCCAGGCGGACGCCGAGTTGAAGGCGTTGATATCGCGCTAACGAGGCTTCTCGAGCCCCAACCCGCATTTCTCACCAGGTTTCTACTGCGGCGTCGGATCTGGGCATGTCTATAGCGTTGCGCTCCGTCGGGCTCCCCGGCGCACTGTCAAGTACGCCTGCGGGGCCCTCGGTCGCGCGCCTTGTATCCATGTTCGTCTGCGCCGCCTCGCTACGAAACCTGGTGAGAAAAGCGGGCTAAGCCCGCTCGTGGTGACGGATGGGAAGGCGCAGCAGGGCTCTGCAACCCTGTCTGTCGCTCCGGTTTACCAGTGTGAGCGAACCATCGTGAGCCTCGGCAATCTGACGACATAGAACCAGACCAATACCGGAGCCGTGTGGCTTGGTGGTGAAGAAGGGAACGAACAGGTTACCGGTAATTGGCAGACCGGGGCCTTCATCCTCGACCCAGAGTTCGAGCTGTGCTGCCGTCGCCGTCCATCCCACGCTCACGCTGCCTCCCGTGACCGTCGCCGCGTCCGCGCCATTGCGCAGGAGGTTGATGAGGAGCTGATCCAATTGATCCCCATCGGCCTGAATGATGAGTGCCGGACCCTCGATGACAGATACCGCGACCCTGGTTTCGAGCCCGGCGGCGCGCCGAACCCATACGCGCACATCCAGGGGCTGACAATGAGGTGGCGGCAGGTGGGAGAGGCGTGAATAGCCCTCCATAAACCGGCTGAGAGCTTCTCCGCGGTTACTGATGATGGCCAAACCCTTATGCATGTCCTCCAGCCAATCGGCGGGGCGTGGGTTGCGCGCCAGCAGGTGGCCAAGACTGGCGGCAATCGAGCGGATGGGTGCTAGGGAGTTGTTAAGCTCGTGGCCAAGAACCCGGATAAGGCGCTTCCAGACCTGCCTTTCCTCCTCACGTAGAGCGCGAGTCATGTCTGACAAAACCAGTAGCTGGTGCGGCAGCCCGTCTTGTCGAAACGTAGTTCGACGCAACTCCCAGCGGCCGCTGCCCCCTGGGAAGGAAATTTCGAGCAGTCTCGATTCCTCGGCTTCCAGGCAGTCCGTAAGACCCAATTCGGCCGCAGTGTGCTCGACCAGCCGGTCTGAGGGTTGTGCGAGCAGCCGCTCGCCGGCACGGTTGATCAGCTTCAGGATCCTCCCGCTGTCGAAAGCGAATACCGCGACATCGATCTCCTGCACGACTTTTCCAAGCAGTGCGGTGGCCTCGACGGCACCCAGGCGCTGTTCCTGAAGGGTCGCTCCAAGCGCGTTGATTTCCGCCATTACATCGCCGAGGGTGTCAGACCGATCGTATCCGCGGGCTCGGATCGAAAAATCGCCTTCCCTCAAGGCAGCCAGCAAGTTCGAGATCGTCTGCAAAGGGCGCACAACCCTGGTTCGCAGGGCGAAAGAGAAGCCGAACCAAAAACTGAGGATGATGACCGTGAGGGTCCATTCGACCTTTGGAGTGTAGCCTCCTAGCCAGAGCAACAACATGGAAGCCAATACTGCAGGTAGGCCGGCTGCCAATGCGCTAATCACGACCTGGGAGTCGTAACTCACTTTCAGCCCCCGGCGACCCAGCCTGGATGCCCCTGGAGCAGCGTGCCGAAAGACCAGGAAGCCGCCGGCGTTTCCATTGCCCGCCGGCGGTTCTACGGGCTCCTTCGGCTCTTTCAATGACGGGGTCGTCGACATCTGTTCCCACTCAATCTGGATTCTGGATCTCGGATTCCTGATTCCGGATTTAGAATCCCGTGACAGGTCCTGTCAAGGCACATCGGCCCATTCGTGTGCCCGGGCGCAGGAGACGGAGGGGGAAAAGACTATCCTCCCTCTGGGAGGCGATCATCGGGATCGGAATCGGTATCGGGGTCGCAATCGCAGTCGCTATCGGCTCTCGCAGTTTGACACAACCAACCGCGATTGCGACCCCGATCCCGACGCTTTTGACTTTCTGCTTCTTATTTTGGAAGAGTCACCTTTTTCCCGCATCCTTTCTCAAATCTGCCGAGATTCTCCCGGCGAAAAAAGGTGGATGTCCCCAATCTCGCCCCTCCTCCAGAATAGCGCTAGAGCCCATAACGCTGCAGCCGCCGGTAGAGTGCACTGCGGCTCAAGCCCAGAGCATCCGCGGCGCGACTCACATTTCCGTCATAGCGGGCTAGAGCCTTTCGGATCAAGAAGGATTCGACTTCCTCCAGGCTCATGTCTTCCAACCGGGTATCGGCTGCGTGGTCGGACTTAAGCCAGAGGTGGTTGGTACCGACAACATCCCTTACTGCCATAAGGACGCCGCGCTCCACAACGTGGTCGAGTTCGCGCACATTGCCCGGCCAGCGATGGGTGCGGAGCAACTCCCGGGCTGCCTCGTCGAACCCAAGCAGGGACTTTCGATAGCGGGCAGCGTGTTGGCGCAAGAAGTGTTCGGCGAGGAGCAGGATATCGGGTCCCCGGTCCCTCAGCGGCGGCAGATGAATCTCGATTGTGTTGAGGCGATAGAGCAGGTCCTGCCGGAACCGGCCGGATCGAACCTCTTCGTTCAGATCGGCATTGGTGGCGCTCAGGATTCTTACGTCCGCCCTGCGCGTCTTGGAGGACCCCACGCGCTCATATTCTCCCAATTCGAGGACTCGCAGCAGCTTGGTCTGAAGGTTGAGAGGCAGATTGGCGATCTCGTCGAGGAAAAGAGTGCCACCCTCGGCGAGCTCAAACCTACCCACCCGATCGGCCTTGGCATCGGTGAAGGCGCCTCGCACATGGCCGAACAACTCGCTCTCAAAAACGCCCTCCGAAAGCCCTCCGGCATTGATAGTCACTATTGGCTTGTTGGAACGTAGCGAGACACCGTGAAGAGCCTGGGCGATTACTTCCTTCCCGGTGCCATGCTCCCCGGTGATGAGCACATTGGCATCTGAAGGGCCAACCCGGGTGATCAGATCGAGTATCGGCTGCATGACCGCGGAACTGGCGATCAGCTTGGGATGCGAGTCGGTCCTCAACAGCCGGTTTTCGGCTTCCAGACGTTGCCCTTTTCGGAGTGCCCGCCCAAGTTCGATCTGGGTATGCAGGATGGTCAGCAGACGGGAATTGTCCCAGGGTTTCTGCACGAAATCCCGCGCGCCACGCCGCATTGCCTCCACTGCAAGCTCAACGCTTCCCCACGCGGTCATGACCACGACGGGAAGTCCGCTGTCGAGAATTTGAATGCGCGACAGGAGGTCGAGGCCCTCGAACCCGGAGGTCGTATCCCGGGTATAGTTCAGATCCATGAGCAAGACTTCGAAATCGCGCGCCTCGAGCGCCTGTAAGACGCCGGCCGGCGAAGCCACGGTTTCGTTATGGTAGCCCTCCCCTTTGAGCAGGATGCGCAACGCTTCCACAACATCGGGCTGATCGTCGGCGATCAAAATTCTGGGCGTTGAGTCCTGGCTCACTCTGCCTCCAAAATCGATTCGTATGTTCGCAGTGCGTTGTTAAAGCTTCATTCTCTTAATTATGGAGGTACGGAAAAAAGCAAAGGCGAGTTGTGCCCTTCGAGGTCCTTGATGACTTTTCCGGCCTCGATGCCGCGCTCAGGCAAATCGGGCCGCGGTTTCTCCCGCTGCACCCGAAGGCCCGATCGCCTTCGCGATGGACCGTCCCCCTCCAAGTTCAGCCTCTGTTGGGCGTGATTATAGCACCGAAGCTGCCAGCACACCCAGGCTCTGACCTCTCTCTCCGTTGGCTCTGTGGTCTGAAGTCTGATGTCTGAGGTCTCATAAGGTGGTGGAGGTGGCGGGAATCGAACCCGCGTCCGAAAGCCTTTAGCGTGCAGAGCCTACATGCTTATCCGAATTCGTTTGGTTTCGCGGACGTAACGATCGAATCGGCAAGGTCGCCACGCCGCTAGCCCTGTAAAGTTTCGGCTTGGATCTCAGAGCCTGGACCCTCACCTATCCTGCTAGTCGACGCCTCAATCCAACCCCGCAGGCAGGATCGGCGAGACGTGACCGCTTAAGCGGCCAGTGCTAACTGAGTGTCAGCAGTTATGTTATTTCCACGATTTTACGAGTCGCGGAGCACTCGGCATGCCTCTGCAGCCTCTTGACCCCCGTCGAATCCAGTTCACCCCCACAGCG
>JBEKYG010000031.1:0-17635 GCA_049511215.1 Acidobacteriota bacterium
GACATCCTCAGGCTTTGCAGGCCGGGACAAAGCGGGCGGCACATCGAGCTGCCCGGTGGGTTGGGCGCGCGACGCAACCTGGAACAGCTGGAATTGATCAGAGGGAGTTGCGCCGCGGAAGCGAACTTCCAATATCAGCTTGCCTGGCCCGGGCAATGCCCGGTCCCGGAACTGGAGCTTGAATTCCGTGCTCATATCCGGGAAGGATTGGATTCGGCTGGACCAGCAGATCATGACACGGCAACGTGCGCTCACCTCGACCCTGATTCCCTCCCTCCCAAACTGATGATCCGCTCGCGTTGTCCAGGCGACCGCTATGGGGGCCCGGGCCATCGAAAGGTGAAGAAAATGCTCCTGGCCGCCGGCGTTTCTTTGCCGGTGCGTGCCGCACTGCCGATGGTTGTGGCTGGAGATGCAGTCATCTGGATCCCTGGATTCAGACCGGCAAAAACCTTTAGGGCTAAACCCGGTTCAGGCCGATCTGTCCTTCTGGAAGCCCGCCGCATGACGAGCGCCGAGTGAAGGACGCCGGTCAAACTCGATTGTTTTTCATTCGTCATTCCGCACCCGTCGTTCGCCCGGAGGTCTCGGTTTGTGCGTCAGGCTGGAAACTTAATTGGGGGTTTTGACGTCTATAGTGGAGAGGCCTGAGGTGCAACCGGGTCAAGACTCAATGGCTTCAAAACATTGCAGCCGTGCAGGGTTATCCTAGGAAACGCCTCGCGGCGTCTGGTATAATGCGTTTCGAGGGCCTCGCAGCCTTAATCCTAATTGCGTGCGGAAACAAGGAGAGGGGTGCGGCGCGGCACGTAAAAAGACCCATCGGAGGTTTGTGATTTGAGTACCAATCTTAAAAACATCCTGGTGTGGCTGGCCGTAGTGGTGTCGCTGGTTCTGCTATGGCAGCTCTTTTACAGCGTGCGGGAAAGCAATGTAGAAGAGAAGGACTTCTCGGCTTTCTACCAGGACATGCAGGCCAAGAAAATCAAGTCGGTCACGATCACGGGCGAAGATCTCGAAGGACAGGATTTCAACAATAAGAAGTTCAAGACAATCGTTCCCGGCGATCAGAGTTTCGACCTGGTAAAGGAACTGCAGCAGAGTGGTGCCACGGTAAAGCTGGAAAAGACCACCAACTCCTCGCTGATGTATGTTTTTCTGACTGCCTGGCTTCCCTTTATTCTGCTGATCGGTTTCTGGATCTTCCTGATGCGACAGATGCAGAGTGGGGGAAACAAGGCGCTCTCGTTCGGCAAGAGCCGGGCTCGGCTGCTGTCCAGCCAGCAAAAGAAGGTAACCTTCAAGGATGTCGCCGGGGTTGAGGAAGCCAAGGAAGAGCTCACGGAAATTATTGAGTTCCTCAAAGAGCCACAGAAGTTTCAGAAGCTCGGTGGGAGAATCCCGAAGGGCGTGCTGCTGATGGGGCCTCCCGGCACCGGCAAAACACTTCTGGCGCGCGCAATTGCGGGTGAGGCCAACGTCCCCTTCTTCTCCATCAGCGGTTCCGATTTCGTGGAGATGTTCGTCGGCGTCGGCGCCAGCCGTGTCCGCGACCTGTTCGAGCAGGGGAAGAAAAACGCCCCTTGCATTATCTTCATCGACGAGATTGACGCCGTGGGACGACATCGCGGAGCGGGACTGGGCGGCGGCCACGATGAGCGGGAACAGACGCTCAACCAGTTGCTGGTCGAGATGGACGGCTTCGAGTCGAACGACGGCGTAATCCTGATCGCCGCAAGCAACCGGCCCGACGTTCTGGATCCCGCGCTTCTGCGGCCAGGCCGTTTCGACCGCCAGGTTGTGGTGCCTCTCCCCGATATCCGTGGGCGGGAAGGCATTTTGAAGGTACACACCCGCAAAATACCGATCTCCGACGATGTTGATGTCACCGTCGTCGCCCGTGGAACGCCTGGATTCTCCGGCGCTGCCCTGGCCAACCTGGTAAATGAGGCAGCCCTGAATGCCGCGCGTTATAACCGCAAGTTTGTGTTGATGTCGGATTTCGAGGGTGCCAAGGACAAGGTGCTCATGGGTAAGGAGCGCAAATCCATGGTCATCACCGAAAGCGATAAGAAGGTCACGGCTTATCACGAGGCCGGGCATGCTCTCGTGGCCTACATAACGCCGGGAACGGATCCTCTGCACAAGGTCACGATCATCCCGCGCGGCATGGCCCTCGGCCTGACCCAGCAGTTGCCCGAGACCGACAAGCACAACTACACGAAGGAATACGTCGAGGGAAACATCACCATCCTCATGGGTGGACGGTGTGCCGAGAAAATGTTCCTCGACACGGAAACCACCGGCGCGGCCAACGATATCGAAGTCGCCACGGAGAGGGCGCGCAAGATGGTGACCGAGTGGGGCATGAGCCCGGTCATGGGCCCGCTGGCCTTTGGGAAAAAGGAGGAACAGATATTCCTGGGCAGGGAGATTTCACAGCACAGGGATTATAGCGAAGATACCGCCATTCAGATCGACCGAGAAGTGAAGCGCATCGTGGAGGAATGCTACACGCGCGCCTGGAACTGCCTGGGGTCGAATAAAGACACCTTGATTCGCCTCGCTGAAGCGCTGCTGGAGTACGAAACTCTTGACAGCTGGGAAATCGAGTCCATCGTCAAAGGCCTGCCGCTGGCTAAGCCGAAGCCGGCATCTATCAGCGACTCCGAGGGTAGTCCGGTAAAGGAAAAGACCACGTCCGCGCACGGACCCTTGCCGCAGCTGATCAACCCAAAAGGCAAACCGGCGCCGGCCTGATTGTTTTTGGAGTGCGGCGAGATGCGTGTCAGGTTAAGGTTATGCCGCGGCACTCCAAAAAGAGGCTGCAACTCGAAACTGTGACGTCAAACATCTAACCGCGACCTGGGGAAGGGCGCGGGACATTGCCGAACAACTAGCATGCCCTACGCCAGCGCCCGCAGGCATTTTCGAATCAGGGCCGGGGATCGGGTCCTGGATCTGGGACACAGAACCCTGATCATGGGGGTTCTCAATGTCACTCCCGATTCGTTCTCGGACGGCGGTGTCTTTTTCGAGACTGCCAAGGCTGTGGAACGCGCCTGGCGCATTGCGGATGAGGGCGCCGATATTCTGGACATCGGCGGTGAGTCTACCCGGCCAGGATCGCGGGGAGTGAGCGCAGAAGCGGAGCTAGGCCGGGTCCTACCGGTTCTGGATGCGCTGGCGGGAAGGTATCCGCTGCCGATCTCGATCGACACCTCGAAATCCGAGGTCGGCCGGGCCGCGCTGGCAAGAGGCGCTGTCCTGGTAAATGACGTTACCGCCCTGGCGAAAGACCCCAAGCTTGGAGAGGTGTCGGCTTCCTCCGGAGCGGGCGTCATTCTTATGCACATGAGGGGGGAACCCGGCACCATGCAGAAGCTACCACCCAGCCCGGACATCCTAGGGGAAATTGGGGCCTGGGCGGGGACGGCGGTCGCGCGGGCTGAGGCGTTGGGTGTGGCACGGGACAAGATCATCCTTGATCCCGGGATCGGCTTCGGCAAAACGCTAAGCCAGAATCTGGAGATCATCCGGAACCTCGGCCGCCTGGCGGCCATCGGCTTTCCGGTTATGGTCGGAACCTCCCGGAAGTCGTTTATCGGAAAAATCCTGTCCGACCCGGCGGTAGATCGGATTTGGGGAAGCGCCGCCACAGTGGCGGCGGCCATTCTCTCCGGAGCGCATGTGGTCCGTGTCCACGACATCGCGGCAATGCGCGATGTTGCGCGCGTCGCCGATGCGCTCCGCGATGAAGGGTGAGCGAGTGAACTGGTACTCTTACGTCATCTCCGGATTATCCCAATACACTCCCCATACGATCCGTGACTTGATCGACATCATCATTGTTGCCTTTCTCATCTACCGCTTTCTCCTGCTCCTTCGTGGGACCCGGGGGGCGCAGATGACGCTTGGTCTTGTGGTCCTGGTTGTTTTCTACGCCCTGACCAAGTACTATCGCATCCGCACTCTGGAGTGGCTCTTTGCCAATCTTTTCACCTACGTGGTCTTTGCCATCATCGTGCTCTACCAAAATGAAATCCGGCGCGGGCTGGCGGGGATTGGCAGGACCTCCTGGTTCGGCGGGAAACGCAGAAACCCCGGCAAGGAGGACTTCGAAGAGATCATCCTCGCGGCGACGACCCTGGCATCGAAAAAAATCGGCGCCCTGATCGTGGTGGAACGCGATATTGGATTGAGGAACTACGCCGAGAGCGGAATCGCTCTGGATTCGATTCCCACGTACGATTTGTTGGTGACGATCTTCAGCCCGAACACACCACTTCACGACGGTGCCGTCATCGTCCAGCAGAACCGGATTATCGCCGCCGGATGTTTCCTGCCGTTGACGCTGGACCCTCATCTCAGCAAGGAATTGGGAACGCGCCATCGCGCCGCCATCGGTATTACCGAGGAGACGGACGCCGTGGCCATCATCGTTTCCGAGGAGACCGGCACCATCTCCGCTGCCATCGAGGGAAAAATCACGCGCAACCTCGACGGCGCGGGTCTGCGCGACATTTTGCTGACGGCCATGCAAGGCAAACCCGTGGTAGCCTCAGAGGAACCGTTGACGCAGCGGCAGGAGGTTGTATGAGATGAAGTGATGGGTTCCTTTTGGGTGGCGATCATCGGTATCGGAATCGGGGTCGCAGTCGCAATCGCAGTCGCTATCGGCTTTTGCACACCCATACAACCGATTGCGACTGCGATTGCGACCGCGATACCGATACCGACGGATATAGTGTTCTCCTTTCTTTTTGATGCCGCCAGATGTCAACCTACTTATGAACTGATTAGTAACTCGATCGGCCATGAATAAAAATTGAGAAATGAGAGAAAGTCTCGGATTTTTTAAAAACCTGATTCTTAAGAATTGGTGGCTGAAGCTGGCCGGGCTGCTCCTGGCCTACGCCCTTTGGCTGATGGTGCGGGGCAGCGAGGGGGAGCGGGTCTTCACTGTGCCGCTGGTCGTGCAGATTCCGCACAACATGGAGATCGTGAACCAGCGCCCCAGCACGGTGGAGATCACAACGCTGGGCTCCACCAGCCTCACCGACAGTCAGCCCAATTTGAACTACACCATCAATCTCCAGTCGGTCGGTGAAGGAGAACAGACGGTTTCGTTGAATCCGGAAGGAGTCCGCGTCAGTCCTGCGTCCGGCCTCACGGTGATCCGGGTCAATCCGGCGCGCATCACGCTTGTCTTGGAGCGGATCGCCTCGAAGGATGTGCCGGTCAAGGTTCCGATTCAAGGAACCCCTGCCACTGGTCTCGATTTTTACAGGCTGACTTGCCAGCCGAGTGTTGTGCGTATCACCGGGCCCCGCTCCTCCATAAGCCGTATCAAAGAGGCGCAAACGGAGCCGTTATCTGTCGCGGGGCAGAATCACTCATTCCAGGCGACAGTGAATTTTAGCGTCCAGGATGACGATATGCATATGGACCCGGCCGCGGTCGATGTAAACGTTGAGATGGGAGCACACCGCGAGGTTCGCACATTCAGAATTCCGGTCACGGCAATTCAAGGCGATGCCTTCACGGTTAATCCGCCCTTTGTTTTCGTGAGCGTGCTGGTGCCCGTTACTTTCAAAGGACACCTAACCGCCGAGGATTTCAGAGCAACGGCATCCATGCCAAACTCCGGGCCGAATTCGTATCGCGTAATCGCAAGACCGGAGGTCGAGCCCAGGGCGGATCTCGACGCCGGAATTATGGTCAAGCAGATCACGCCCGAAGAAGTCACGTTGCTCCGCAAAGCGAGGAAGAAGTAATGGGAGTTTTGTTTGGGACGGACGGGATTCGTGGAGTAGCCGGCCAGGCGCCGCTGGATCGGGATGATGTGTATCGGATCGGCTACTGCCTGACGGGCTACCTGAAGTCGACACATCCACGGCCGCATCTTCTGATCGGCAGGGACACCCGCGTTTCCGGTCTCTGGATCGAGGGCCTGCTCCAGCGCGCGATTGAAGATGCGGGAGGGACGCCGGAGCTGTGCGGCGTGGTATCCACTCCGGCAGTTTCGTTTCTCACCCGGAAAACCGCGGCCCAGGCCGGCATTATGATCAGCGCTTCACACAACCCTTATCAGGACAACGGAATCAAAATCTTCTCCTCGGATGGCATCAAGTTTAACGATGCCGTGGAAGACAAGCTGGAGACGCAGATCCTTTCATCCGATCTCAAATCACCGAACGGGTTCAGAGACGATCGACAGACCGCCGAGTTCAACCTTTCAGTCATGCCACAGTATCAGTATCTCTACACGGATTACCTGCATTCCTGTCTCGCTCCCGATTTCCACTTGAAGGGAATGCGCCTGGCCGTGGATTGCGCTCACGGATCGCTCTCGTATCTCGCTCCCGATTTGCTGCGGAGCCTTGGTGCCGACCTGCATGCGATTCATTGCCAACCCGATGGGCGCAACATCAATCGCCAGGCCGGCGCGCTGCACCTCGGCGCGCTGCAGGAGGAGGTCTGGGCGCGGAGGGCAAACCTCGGAATCGCGTTCGACGGCGACGCGGATCGCGCAATGTTCGTGGACGCAGCGGGCCGGATCCACGACGGAGACGACGTGCTTTATCTGCTCGCCCGCTATTCCAACCTCGATGACGCACCGCGAACCGTGGTGGGCACGGTCATGGCCAACCTGGGCCTGGAAGTGGCGCTCGAGAAGATCGGCTTCCAGCTGAAGCGCACGGCTGTGGGCGACCGCTACGTGCTCGAAGAGATGGTGCGCCTCGGCGCGGTGATTGGGGGCGAGCAGTCTGGACACGTGATCATGACGCGCCTGGCCCGCACCGGCGACGGCCTGCTGACAGCCCTGAAGGTTTTGGAAATCATTGCGCAACAAAATCAGGATCTGACGACTTTGTGCAGCCCGGTGAAGCGCTTCCCACAAGTGCTGCTCAACGTGCAGGTGCGCGAAAAAGTCCCCTTTGAGGAAATTATCGGCCTACACGACACGGAGGCAGCCTGCAAGGAGAGGCTCGGCGGGCGCAGTCGCATCCTGCTGCGCTACTCCGGCACTGAACAGCTCGCCCGGGTTATGGTGGAGGGTGAAGACGAGCAAACAGTGCTGGAAACCGCCAGTCAACTTGCTGCCTTCTTCAAGTGACGCAACCTCTCAGACTACGGGTGAATTACTCAATACCTCTCATTCGTCATCAGCGATTCATACAGCGGGAAAAAACCTAGCCACGAATAACACGAATAGCGCGGCGAAACTTTCATCGAGCAGGAGCGGGATAGCGAAACCCAAAGCCTGCGCTTACCTGCGGGACTCGCGCAAAGATATTGGCCGGAGGCCGCCGCTGCGAAGGAGGCGTAAGCGCCGGCCGCGCATCTGCCTGGGCCACATTCGTGTTATTCGTGGCTGCTTTTTTTCTTGCAGTGTCTGAATCGCAGATTCGTCATTGCTAAATCGGAATCTACTTCTTGCTAGGTCTCTTGGCCGCGAGGCGCTCGACCTGCGCGACGTGGTTGCGGTCGTGATCGGCGAGATGCACTACGATCTGGCGCAGCGTGAGCGCCCCGTAACTCGGGTGCTGCCCGGACTTGTTCCATGCGGATCTGGGAAGGCTCTTGAGGAGAGCGATGTGTCCGCTTCGCAGCGCCTTAAACGTGGCCAACGCACTCTTCAATGGCAGATCCCGATATCGAAGCTTGTTTGCCCACGCCTCCTGATCGAATGCCGCCAGAGTGGCCTCCGGCTCCGAGAGAATCTTGCGGTACCGATACCCGTAGACCAGCTCGCAATCAGACAGGTGGCAGATAATTTCTTTCGCGGACCATTTGTCGGGCGCCGGACGGGCTGCGGCCTTCTTCGCACTCAGTCCCGAAGCTATCCGCTCAAGGCGGCGCCCGGTGGCGGCGAAGTTCGTCAAGGCCTGATCGATGGTGTAGGTGTGGTTCTTATGGCACATTGGGCACGACATATCAAACTCCTCTGATGAACTATTTCATCAAACGATATCACAGGGTTAGCCGAGAGTTTACCCAATCCTGCGTTTCCCCCACATGGACTTGGACCTGGACCTCGACGTGGACCTGGACGTTCTTCTGCTCGACTGTCGGCAATGGCGGCCGCAAGCGGTAAGAGACGGAGGGCTAGTTGATAAACGTCCATCTTGCAGAAGTTCATTTCGGGCAGGCTGGTCCAGGTCCACGTCGAGGTCCAGGTCCAGGTCCAAGGCCAAGTCCGAGTAAGGTAGCGAGCACAACTTAGCACTAATGGGTGCAAGCCCTTGGCTGCCGCGCCGCATTTCCCGTTGCTATTGTGGTCGGAAGCGCAAAACCCGCAATCCATCCTCTCCATCTGCCAAGAAGACGAGGATCGTGCCATGCGGCTCGGCTTCCGCTTTTACCCCAAGGGACGTGCCGCGTGTAGGCAATTCCATGATCGTGCGCGGGCGGCGTGGATCCTGCACGTCAAGCATGGCCAGCCCGCGTTTCCAGTTGGCAACGAACAAGTAATTGCCGCATAAGGCGACGCCGTGAGCCCAGCCGCCGGTTTCCGGGTGGGGCTTGTCCGAAGGATTGAGGCCCAGCGCGTGGCGTGCGATGAGGGAAGGATGCCCGGCTGCGTCGAAAGTCACGAGGGACACGCCTGCGTGTCCTTCTGCAACCGCAGCCACCGTTTTGCCTCCGGACTCACCCAAGGCAATGCAGATCGCAGTTGCGGGTGAAGGGAGCACACCGATCTCAGCCGGACGTTCCGGCCGGCCGACATCGACAACCCGAAGGCCATAATTCCAGTCCGCCAGGAGCGCCCGCTCACCCCACAATTTAACATCATGGGACCAGCCGGGGGTTGGAAGGTCTGCCACGACGCTGAGTTCCGCTTCGCTTATGCGAGCAATGACCAAACCATGCGAGCCATAGGCTGCAAAAGCCAGGTCACCTCTTGTCACAGCCGCATTGGCAATGTCTCCGTTGGAAATGCGGGCGGCAATCTTGCCTGCTGAGGAAACCAGCACGAGTCCTTCGAAGCGCGATGCCAGCAACGGCCTGCCGGAGTGAGGTGCAAGCGAGATTACGTCCTGGACAGGTGCGAAGACCCTGGGTGCCGACCAGCCCACGACCCGATCGAAAATCAGATAGCCCCCCTGGCGATCAGAAACATAGACCAAACCCCCATCCAGCGTAACGTCGTGCGCCCACCCCGCCGTGTCGTAGTGCGCCATCTCCTCAACCAAAACGTCTCGGGGTGCCGTGCAGGAGGAAGCGGCGGCAACCAGAAGCGCCGTGACCATAAAAATGACCAATGTAAAGAGCTTGCGTCCTGAAATTGATTCGCGTGAAGTATCTGTCATCAATTGCCTACCGTCAGCGCATAACCAGGCCGAGGCTCCTTTTTCGCACCGAATCGCAACCAATGCAATATACATCAAGTGGCTTCTCCACCGGTTATCCCCCACTCATCCACTTGCCCGGCTTGCTGTGTCGAGGGGCATCTGATATTCTCCACCCTCGTTATGAGCATGGAAAAGATCAAGACCCTCGATGAGATTGTGCTGATCCGGCAGCGGCTACGCAGCGAAGGGAAGAAGCTCGTTTTTACCAACGGCTGTTTCGATATCCTTCATGCGGGGCACGTACGATACCTCAACGAGGCGCGCGCCTTGGGCGACGCGCTGGTTCTTGGGCTCAACAGCGACGAGTCGGTCCGTGTTCTCAAGGGGGAAGGTCGTCCCATCGTACCGGAAGATGAGAGGGCGGAGGTTCTTGCGGCGCTCGCGTGCATCGATTTCATTTTTGTTTTCGATGACCTCACGCCCCAGCGCGTGATTGATGCCATTGTCCCCGATATTCTGGTCAAGGGTGCCGACTGGGGAATCTCCGAGATCGTCGGCCGTGAGACCGTGGAAAAAGCCGGTGGCTCCGTCCGCAACATCCCTCTGGTGGAAGGCACATCCACAACCAACATTATTCATAAGATCCTGAGCCAGTTCGGAAAATCGGCTGGTTCATAAATTTGGTGCGGATTAAACTCAAGGCAACCATTCACAGGAAATGTAGGGCGCGGCAACGCCGCAACCAAATCAACCGCCAAGACCCCAAGACCCCAAGACGCCAGGAAAACACTCAGGAATCTTGGCGTCTTGGAGTCTTGGAGACTTGGCGGTTAAAAGTCTTTTCCAAGAAGGAAAGGATTAGCGGGTAGGTAGTCCGAAAGCAATTTTGTGTGTCTCGTGGTTGTAATGGTTCAATCGTGCTCCATTTGAAAAAGGTGTTTGAGAGCGCAACCCAGAGCGGCGTGTTGCGCGATATGTCGACACGCCTGCGTCAGGGAACGCGCGCCTTCATGATCGAGGGGCCTGTGGGTGGGGCCAAGGGGCTGACGATCGCCCAGGCAGCCCTGGCTGAGCAGCGGCCCATGGCTGTCCTGACGGGAACAAGCCACGAGGCCCGCAATCTGGCGCAGGAACTCAGCTTTTTCCTCGGGGTGCTCTCCCCGGCTCCGCCGCGCGTGATTCTTCTTCCGAGCCTGGAGGTGGATCCCTATCGGGGGTTGTCTCCGCATCCCGACATCGCAGCGGCTCGAGCAACGGCGATCTGGCAGTTATTGCAAGATAGTCCCGCGGTCGTTGTCGCCTCCGTGAGAGCGGCAGCCGTACGCCTGCACAGCCCGGAGCGCTTCCTTTCCTACTGTCTCGATCTCGACAAGGATCAGCCCTATTCCCCCGAACTCCTGCGAGAATATCTGCACGAAGCCGGGTATCTGGAGGATGACCCGGTGACCGATCCCGGCGAGTATTCGCTGCGCGGCGGGATCCTGGACATCTATCCGCCTCACATGGAAGGCCCGGTGCGCATTGAGTTTTTCGGCGATCAAATCGAGTCGCTGCGCCTGTTTGATGTCGATTCCCAGCGCTCCATCTCGGCGATTCAAAGAGTTGAACTGATTCCGATGCGCGAGTATTGCGTGCGGCGCCTGATGTTCGAGCGGTGGGCCGAAGAGGCGCCCAATCGCTGGAGCGAGCCCTTTCACAAGTTTCTCGAGGAGGAACTGGCGCTGGCGCGCGCTGGAGAGCCCTTTCCTGCATTCGAGTTCATGCTCCCGGCGATCGATCCGCTGGACCGGACCTTCTTCGATTACCTGAAAGGCTACCGTCTGGTTCTATCCGGCCGCGACATCTTGGAAACGGCCCTTGCCAAGTACCACGCGGAACTTTACGAGCGCTTCGTAGATCGGGTGGAGGCTTGCAAGCCCGTGTTGGCGCCGGAAGAAATCTATGTCACGACCGACGAGTTCCGCACTGCTCTTGGGCGCTTCCCGTGTCTGCGGGTCGAGGAGCTAAGCGTAGAGAACAGAGGGGAGGAAGAAGCACCGCTCTTCCTTTCGTCCCAGGGCACCAGGAGGTATCACGGCAATATCCGGGACCTGATCGCGGACCTGCAAAAATTCCGCGAGGCGGGGGAGAACGTCGTTTTCCTCTTCGCCAACCTGGGCCGTGCCGAGCGCGTTCGCGACATTCTCCAGGAGTACGAAATTCCGGTCCACCTTTGCCTCGGAGGCGAAGCGGACAGTGAGGTGCAGGAGCCGGCGGATGGCGCTGTCTTGCTGGGCGTAGGATCGCTGCATGCCGGTTTTTTCCTCCCCGCCCTGCCGCTGCGAGTGCTGACCGGAACCGATGTCTTTGATGAGTCGGAAGTGGGCGCTGCGCCGAAGCGGGCGCGGAGCGCGGCCCGGCTGTTCATTTCAGATTTCAGAGACCTCAAGCCGGGAGACTGTGTCGTTCACATTGATCACGGCATCGCAAGGTTCCAGGGGCTCAAGTCGATCGATCTCCAGCAGGGAACCAAGGAGTTCGTGCTTCTGACCTACCAGGACGATGCAAAATTGTATGTCCCTGTCGAGCGGCTCGACCTCATCCAGAAATACAGCAGCGTGGACGGCGCGCACCCGACGCTGGATCGGCTGGGAGGGACAAGCTGGGAACGGACCAAGAGCCGGATCAAGAAATCGATGCGCGACATGGCGGGCGAGCTCCTGAAGCTCTATGCCGAGCGCCAGCTGGTCCCCGGATACAGCTACGCGGCCGACACCAGCTGGCAGCGCGAGTTCGAGGACTCGTTTGAGTTCGAGCTGACCCGGGACCAGCTGGATGCCATCGCTGCCGTCAAGAACGACATGGAGTCGCCTCGCCCCATGGACCGGCTCCTGTGTGGAGACGTTGGTTACGGCAAGACCGAAGTTGCCATGCGCGCCGCGTTCAAGGCCGTCATGGACGGCAAGCAGGTCGCGATCCTGGCTCCCACGACCGTGCTGGCGTTTCAGCACTACAATACTCTCCGGCAGCGCTTCACGGCGTTCCCTGTGCGCATCCAGCTGCTGTCGCGATTCCGCAGCCCCAAGGAACAGAAACAGTCCATCGGGGATCTCGAGGCCGGGCGCATTGACATCGTTATCGGCACGCACCGGCTGCTGTCCAAGGATGTTGCTTTCAAGGATCTCGGATTGGTGGTCGTGGATGAAGAGCAGCGTTTCGGCGTCGCCCACAAGGAGCGCCTCAAAGCGCTCAAGACGCGAGTCGACGTGCTCACTCTCACAGCCACTCCGATTCCACGCACTTTGCACATGGCGTTGATGGGGCTCAGGGACATGTCCACCATCGAAACGCCCCCAAAGAATCGCCTGGCCATTCAGACCTCGGTGTTGAAGTTCAGCCAGGATGTGGTGCGCTCGGCGATCGAGCTCGAGCTGGCCCGCAACGGCCAGGTTTATTTCGTGCACAACCGCGTGGAATCGATCCATTCGGTGGCGGCGATGGTCCAGAAGCTCGTCCCCGAGGCACGCATCGGCGTGGGCCACGGCCAGATGTCGGAGCGGGAGCTGGAGCGCGTCATGATGCGTTTCGTTGGAGATGAGCTGGATATCCTGGTCGCGACCACCATCATTGAGAACGGGCTTGACATACCGCGGGTGAACACCATCATCATCGACCGGGCGGATCTCTATGGCATGGCCCAGCTCTACCAGCTGCGCGGGCGAGTGGGCCGATCGGATCGGCGCGCGTACGCCTACCTCCTCGTTCCCTCTGATGAGGTACTGTCCGAAATTGCGCGCAAGCGGCTGGCTGCCATACGGGAATTCAGCGACCTGGGCACGGGCTTCCGGGTCGCCGCACTTGATCTCGAGATCCGTGGCGGCGGGAACATGCTCGGCGGGGAACAACATGGACATATCAACGCCGTCGGCTTCGACCTGTATTGCCAGCTGCTCGAGCAGACGGTCGAGGAGCTGCGCGGGCAAAAACCCGAAGTGGAGATTGCATCCACGATCAAGCTGAATCTCGATATCCGCATCCCTGAATCCTACATCGCCGACGAGAGCCAGCGACTGCGCATGTACAAGCGCATCTCATCCGCTCGCGATCGGGAGGAGCTCGATGCTTTGCGGCAGGAGATGATGGATCGTTTCGGGCCTTATCCCGACCAAGTAGAGTATCTTTTCCGCTATGCCGCGCTGCGCCAGGAGACGATCTCGCTTCAGATCCAGGCCATCGAACGCAGCCGGAGCCATATCTACTTCCGCTTTGTGGATCAGTCCAAGGTCAGCGCGCAGAAACTCCTCGCGCTCGTATCACGCAACCAACACGCTTCCTTTTCACCCCAGGGTGTGCTGACCCTGGAAACCGAAGACCTGCCCGCGATAACCCTATTCGATTCCATCCACAAGGTTCTCGACCAGATTCGCTCATAAGCTGGGCCCCTTGGGTCTCGCCGCCTGCCGCGCACCCCAACCTTCGTCCGCAACCGAATGAAACCAAAAAGAACTTGGCGTGGTTGGGTCAGGTTGGGGCGCGCGGCAGGATCCCCCGCTCCGCAGTGATATTTTGGGACCATCGGGCCATCATTTTCGTTTAATATTAATGGGTTCGGCTTCCGGTGACCGGAGGTACCTGTTTAGCCCCAATACTGTTCACTTAAGCACAATCGGAACTCGGCGTCGGAATCGCTATCGGAATCGGGATCGTAACAAACAGCCTGACTCATTAGGCAATAGAAGCGTTTGTCCGCAATGGGATCCTGTGGTCATAGAGATGTCCTTTAAAAGCAAAAAGCTGCCACGGATTTCACGGATTCCACGGGTTTTATGAAGGCACTACCAAAAGGCGGTGTTTCTTGCAGCCTCCAGGATACAGGCAAAGACGATGGCATTATTTGGTGCGCCTCGATACGCGCATGCCATATGCATATAAATTCGTGAAATCCGTGGCTGCTTTTAAAGGGGCTAAACAGCTACGACCGGAGTTATTGCCGCTGGGGTGTATACTTTGCCGTGGCCATTCGCTATTATTTTGATCTTGTCAGTGGGCATCGATGTCCGGATTAGGAGAGTCAGCCATGCCTCCGAGACGGTGGCAGGTGCTTGGCCTGATGTTCCTGCTTGCATTTTTCTGCCTCGAAAGCTGCGGTTTGAAGGATCGAGCACCAAAGGTCACCGATCCCACGGTTGTAAGGGTGGGCGAAAAAAACTTCAGCAGAACTGATCTGGAGCGCTTTTTCGACAGCCGGTTAAGCGAGTTCAGGGGAACAGACAGCGCTGACCTGGCAAAGTCGGCCCTGCTGGACTCTTTCATTGAGGACAAATTGCTGCTTCGCGAGGCGGAGCAACTGAACATTGAGCCTAATTCACAGGCTCTCGAATCGATGCGAGAGAAACTGACAGCCAGCGGCGGAGGAAACAGCAGTGATCTCCAGCGTGACAAAGATCTCGAGCAGAGTATGATTGAGAGCTTAAAGATCAAGGAATACCTCCACGATCATTTGTTCAAGGGACTGTTCATAACCCCCGAGGAATGTGAAGCTTATTACAAAGAGCATATCAGCGATTTTGTCAGCAATGACGTCGTGCACGTGCGCGAAATCCTCGTAGACAATGTCGACCAGGCAAATAAGATTCAGGCATTGCTCAGAGCGAACCGGAACAGGAATTTTAAGGAGTTGGCCCGGCAGTATTCGAAGGCGCCGACTGCGGCTGATGGGGGTGATCTGGGAACGTTCCAGAGGGGTGAACTTCCCGAGGAATTCGAGAAGGTCATCTTTCCTTTGGCACCCGGCACGGTCAGCAAGATTGTAGGCACGCAATACGGGTATCATACCTTTTTCGTGGAAGAAAAGACTTTAGCGCACCAGCAGAAGTACGATGAAGTCGAGAACCAGATTCAGGAGAAACTGATGCTGGAGCGGCAGCGGGGGGCGCTCGACAAGGAATTGGCATCCTTGGCAAACCAGGTTCAGATCCAGGTGAATCGCGAAAAACTGGATTTCAAATATGTTGGCGCTCGGTTCGCCTCCCGTGGAGGGAAATCGCAATGAAAGGATTCGTATGGCTTGTAGTTTCAATGTTGATCTTAGGCACGGGCTTACAGGCACAGACCACGCCTGCAAAGGTGGTTGATCGCATCGTCGCCCAAGTCAACGACGACATCATTACCCTGTCTGACCTCAACCATGCGATGGCTCAAGTCAGGCAGGAGCTGGCCGACAAATACGCCGGTGACCAGTTGGAGCAAGCCGTGAAGAAGGAACAGGACACTGTCCTCGAAGATCTGATCCGCAAGAAGCTGATTCTGCAGAAGGCCACCGAACTCGGGATGGGATCGGGGATGGACGTTCAGGTGTCGACTTACATCGAACAATTGAGAAAGGATAATAAAATCAAGGACATGGACGAGTTCGAGCTCGAGCTCGAGAAACAAGGCATGACCCTGGCCGGCTTCCGCGAGGATGTAAAGAGGGAGATGATCATTCAGGATGTGATCGGCTACTTTGTCGACTCGCGGGTCACGCTTCTGTCCGAGGAGATCCAGCGCTATTACAACGATCATGCCAAGGATTATTCAACTCCTGAAGAAGTGACTCTCAGCGAAATTCTGGTGCCCAACAGCGCCGATGGTCAGGCAGAAGCCCTGGCCAATGAATATCGCAAACACCTGCTACAAGGCGAATCGTTCGCCGCGGTAGCAAGCCAGTACTCGAAAGGGAAGACTGCCGGCAAGGGAGGCGGCATCGGAACCTATCAGGTGGCGAAACTCGACCCACAGATTGCAGCTGCTGTTGCAGCTGTCAAGGAAGGCGATAACTCGCAGGTCGTCAAGATCACTGAGGGGTTCGCGATCTTTCATGTCGACGCGCGCAAGCCGTCTGTGGTTCGCCCGTTTGATGAGGTCAAGGACGAAATCAAGAACCGTCTCTACCAGCAGAAGCGCACGCCGGAGATGGAGAGATTCATCGCGCAGTTGAAAGAAGATGCCTACATCCAGAAGTTTAGCGAGCTCGGTGTCGGCAAATGAAGAAGTCAGCCCATCTAACTCCCGGCGAGTTCGAGTTGATGGAGATTCTCTGGCCGCTGGGAGAAGCAAGCGTTAAGGATGTCTGGGTGAGGATGAATCCGGGACGTAGTCTAGCCTATACCACCGTCATGACGGTCCTGGAAAAAATGTATCGGAAGGGGATCCTCGCGCAACGCAAACAGGGAAAGGCCTACCTCTACTCCGTCGTCCTCAGCCGGGAACAGGCGCTCGACGGCGTTGTCGAACACATCCGTGATGCGTACTTCGGCGGCTCCGGCGCAGAACTCATCCGCTTCATTAACCGGCACTATGCCACCGTCGCCCCGGATACGTCCAAACCAGCCGTCAACCAGGAGTCCAAAGCGAACGAGTCCTCGGCGTAAAGTCTGAAAATGCAAAGACCTCCAAGACCACAGAGAATCTGATACAGTTCCTTTGAGGCCTTGGAGGTCTTCGCGCTTTAGGTTATCGGTCTTTTGCCAAGCTCAGTCTCTAGCCAATTCGGCATCGCTTCAGAGATCCCTGGCATCGCGGGAAGGGACCGCGAAAAGCTCCTCATCGACACATCTCAGCTGCAAGACTGAGCTTGGATCACGGGAAATTACCACTAGGGATAATGCATTTCGTATGCCAACCTGACTTCGCTGACTGTCAATCCGACTAAATACAACTTTCGATTGATCTTACTATGTTTTCACTCCTTACATCCCCATGGCGGATTGATCGGGTACATTCAAATAGTTGGATCCCATCCGGGTTTTTTTGAACCAAAATCGAAATTTGGCGACAGGATACTCGCCTGGTCAGCTAACTGTCGCGAAACTCCCTGGTTGCTTCAAAAAACCGAGTGAGCAGCTTGGACCTGGACTTGGACCTCGACGTGGACTCGGACGGTCTTGTCCGAGGTAAACTTTCCAGACATAACATCTACCAGATCGCTTTTTTATTAGTGCATGTCCAGGTCCAAGTCCCCGTCTAGGTCGAAGTCCAAGTCCAGGACGAATGGTTAAGGAGTTTGGCGACAGTTAACTAGGTAAGCGCCATTTGTTCATGTCACCGGATCTTCAGGGGATGATCTCGTCGAGGTGGGTGGTTACAAGGTGTCCGAGTTCGAACAAGCGACAGAAGCCGTTGCGAAGTTTGAGTTGCAGGTCCGGCGCCTGATCTTCTTCCTTAAACACCGAGGCAATCTGTTGGACCTGGTCTCTCAGCTCAAAGTCCGACAGCGCGACGAAGATCTGCATCATTTCCACCAGCCGGTAGAGCGCGTTTAGAAGATGATCCTCGTCCGTGCCGGCGCGGCTGGAGGCGGCGGCAAAGCGCCCTTC